>NZ_BAAGXS010000100.1:0-19207 GCF_054779715.1 Actinophytocola sediminis
CGCCGCGGCCGCGGGCGCGCCAGCGGCGACGCCCGCCAGGCCGGCCGGCAGCGAGACCTCCAGCCGGCGACCGCCGACCTCGACCACCAGCTGCTGCCTCGGCTCGTCGTCGGGGAGCTCGGTGGTCGCGGCGAACGGCTCGATGGTGTTGGCGAACTCGGTCTCGATCCAGCGGGTGTGCACCGAGAACGCCGTGCCGTCGCCGACGAACGCCGGGTCGCGCACGATCGCCCGGTGGAACGGCAGCACGGTGGCCATGCCATCGACCACCATCTCGCCGAGTGCCCGGCTGGCGCGCGCCAGCGCGTTGGCCCGGTCCTCGCCGGTGACGATCACCTTGGCCAGCAACGAGTCGAACTGGCCGCCGATCACCGTGCCGGACTCGACGCCGGTGTCCACCCGCACGCCCGGCCCGTCCGGCGCGACGAACCGGGTGACCACGCCGGGTGCCGGCAGGAAGTTGCGGCCGGCGTCCTCGCCGTTGATCCGGAACTCGATCGAGTGACCCCGGGGCTCGGGATCGGTGTCGAAGCGCAGCCGCTCCCCGGCCGCGATCCGGAACTGCTCGCGCACCAGGTCGATCCCGGCGGTCTCCTCCGAGACCGGGTGCTCGACCTGCAGGCGGGTGTTCACCTCGAGGAAGGAGATCGTGCCGTCGACCCCGACCAGGTACTCGACCGTGCCGGCGCCGGAGTAGCCGGCCGCCTGGCAGATCGCCTTGGCCGAGGAGTGGATCTGGGCCCGCTGGGCGTCGGTGAGGAACGGCGCGGGGGCCTCCTCGACCAGCTTCTGGTGGCGGCGCTGCAGCGAGCAGTCGCGGGTGCCGACGACCACCACGTTGCCGTGGGTGTCGGCCAGCACCTGGGCCTCGACGTGCCGGGGCTTGTCCAGGTAGCGCTCGACGAAGCACTCACCCCGGCCGAACGCGGCGACCGCCTCGCGCACCGCGGACTCGAACAGCTCCGGGATCTCCTCGATGGTCCTGGCGACCTTCAGCCCCCGGCCACCGCCGCCGAACGCGGCCTTGATGGCCACCGGCAGCCCGTGCTCCTCGGCGAAGGCCACCACCTCGGCATGGCCGGCGACCGGGCCCTTGGTGCCGGGCACCAGCGGCGCCCCGGCGGCCATGGCGATGTGCCGCGCGGTGACCTTGTCGCCGAGGTCGCGGATGGCCTTGGGGTTCGGCCCGATCCAGGTCAGCCCGGCGTCGAGCACGGCCTGGGCGAAGTCGGCGTTCTCCGAGAGGAAGCCGTAGCCGGGGTGTACCGCGTCCGCGCCGGCACGGGCGGCGACGTCGAGCAGCTTGGCGATGTCCAGGTAGCTGTCCGCGGCGGTCGAGCCGCCGAGCGCGAAGGCCTCGTCGGCCAGCCGGACGAACAGCGCGTCCCGGTCCGGGTCCGCGTACACCGCGACGCTGGCCAGCCCGGCGTCCCCGCAGGCCCGGACAACCCGTACCGCGATCTCCCCGCGGTTGGCGATCAGGACCTTGCTGAGCTGCTCAGGCACGCCCTACTCCCTTTTCGAAGCGCAGAAGCTGCACACTGGGTACCGAGGGGAGTCTACGTATTCGAGGTACCCCGGGAACCGAGAGCGTGGTCACGTGCAGGGACGAGGTGACGAGGTGGCTGCCGGACGAACGCCGTGGTTGGTGATCGCCGCCGCGCTGGTTGCGGTGGTGGTCGCGGCGGGCGCGCTGGTCGGCGCGGTCGTCGTGCGCGAGCATCGGGCGGACTCGGCGGCGGCGGAGCTGCCGCCGACGTCGGTGGCGCCGCCGACGGTGACCGGGTGCCTGGCCGAGCCGTGCCAGGTGCTGGCGAGCACGCCGGTGGCCGGGACGACGGTTCAGCTGGTCGCCGACGCGGGTGCCCGGTCCGGGCGACTGCGCATCGGCGGCCCGTCATCCAGCGATGTCATCGAGACGACGATCACGGACCTGGGGGTCACGCTGACGAAGGATTCGTTGCAGTGTGTGGCCACCGCGTTGTCGGCCTGTCTGGTGTCGGGTGCCTACGAGGACGGTGTCGCCGGGCAGGTGGTCGTCGGGCGCTCCGGCAAGTGGAGCTCGTTGAGCAGCCCGTTCGTGTCCGGCGCCGGGTACCTCGCGCTGGCGGAGGTGGCCGCCTCGCAGAGCGGGCCGGAGGTGATCGCTGCGCAGTACGCGTGCGCCGAGGTCGACTGCGCGGACTCACCGGTGTTCGCGCAGGTCTTCGCCATCTCCAGCGGCACCGAGGTCGGCTGCACCCAGGACCACGACGACGTCGAGTCGCTCCCGGGCTACCCCGAGGTCACGCTGACCGACGACGAGCTGGCGCCCTGCTGAGCCCGGTCAGCCGCGCCGCCACAGCTCGACCACCGACACCCCGATCTCGATCAGCAGCCGGCGGGTGAGCGGCAGGCTGAGGCCGATCACGCTGGACGGGTCGCCGTCGATGCCGTCGACGAACCAGCCGCCGTAGCCGTCGAGGGTGAACCCGCCGGCGACCGCCAGCGGCTCGCCGGTGGCGACGTAGGCGTCGATCTCGGCCGGGCTCGGCGAGCCGAAGCGGATGGTGGTGCTCGCGGTGCCGGAGGCGATGGCGCCGGCCACGCCGTCCTGGACGCGGATCACCGAGTGGCCGGTGAGCAGCACGCCGGTGCCGCCGACCATGTCCAGCCAGCGGCGGCGGGCGAGCTCGGCCGTGCCCGGCTTGCCGACCAGCATGCCGTCGTGGGCGAGCATCGAGTCACAGCCGATGACCACCGAGTCCGGCAGGTCGGCGGCGATCGCGGCGGCCACGGTCTGCGCCTTGGCCTCGGCGAGCGCGACCACGATCGTCTCCGGGGCGGCGTCCTCGTGCATCGTGGCCAGCAGGGCGTCCTCGTCGACGCCGGAGATGTAGACGTGGGGCTCGACCCCGGCGCCGCGGAGCAGCTGGAGCCGGGCGGGGGACTGGGAGGCGAGAACCAGGTGCACGGGCGGAGGTTAGCCGACCGGCTCCCTGGTGCGGCTCCTGCGCGGCAGCCGGATGTTGAGCGCGGCGATCACGCCGAGCAGCAGCACCGCGATCGGCAGCACCAGGCTGGCCTTGGCCGCGCTGGTGAACCCGCTGTGGAAGACGTCGGTGACGATCCGCTCGACGATCTCGGCGACGTCCGGGTCGAGGTTGCTCGGCACCGGCGGCGTGGTGGCGTCGAACTGGCTGGCGGTGTTCGCCGCGTCGGTGATCCGCTGGACGAACTCCTCGCGGTAGCGCGGCGGCAGGCGTTCGGCGTAGGCCATGGCGGCCTCGGGCACCGAGTAGGCGATGCCGACCTGGAGCAGCATGCCGACCGCCGCGCTGCCCAGCACGCCGCCGACCTGCCGGGAGGTGTTGAACACCCCGGAGGCGGCGCCGATCAGGTCGCCGGGCAGGCGCGCGGTGGCCGCCGCGGTGAGCGGGGCGAACACGCAGCCGATGCCGACGCCGGTGACGATCAGCCAGGGCACGAGTGACCACGGATCGATGTCCGGCTCGGCCTGCCAGGCCAGCGCGGCCGTGCCGGCGCCGAGGGTGACCAGCCCGGACACGATCAGCGTCCGGGCGCCGACCCAGGTCCAGGTCGAGCCGGCCACCATCGCGGTGACGCCGGCCGCCGCCGCCATGGGGAACGCGAGCACGCTCGACTCCAACGGGCTCATCTCGAGCACCGTCTGCAGGTAGAGCACCAGCGGGAGGAACATCCCGGTGGTGGCGAAGCCGAGCGCGGCGTGGGTCAGGTTGGCCGCGCCGAAGGTCCCGTCCCGGAACAGCCCGAGCGGCACCAGCGGGTCGGTCTCGGTCGGCCGGCGGCGGAAACGCAGCTGCCGCCAGGCGAACAGCCCGAGCAGCACCAGGCCGAGCACGATCAGGTGCAGCACGGTCACCGGCCCGACGACCGTCCCCCAGTGGTAGTGCTGCCCGTTCTGCACGCCGAACACCAGCGTGAGCAGCCCGGTCGAGCACAGCACGGCGCCGGGCACGTCGAACCGGCTCCACCGCCGCGGCTGCCAGTTCGGCAGCGCGACGATCGCGACGATCAGGCTGACCACGCCGATCGGCAGGTTGATCAGGAAGATCCACTGCCAGCCGATGTGCTCGACCAGCAGCCCGCCGATCACCGGCCCGGCGAGCGTGGCGACGCCGGCCACGGCGCCCCACACGCTGATCGGCAGCCCGCGTTTCTCCGGCGGGAAGAGCCGGGTGATGAACGAGAGCGTCTGCGGGGTCATCGCCGCCGCGCCGAGGCCCTGCACCGCCCGCGCGGCGATCAGCATGCCGGCCGAGGTCGCCAGGCCGCTCCACAACGAGGCCCCGGTGAAGATCACCAGGCCGACGATCAGCACCCGCTTTGGCCCGAACCGGTCGCCGAGGCGGCCGGTGAGCAGCAGCGGGACGGTGTTGGCCAGCAGGTAGACGCTGTTGACCCAGACGACCTCGTTGAGGTTGGCCTCCAGCCCGCCGAGCATGGCGGGGATGGCCACCGTGACGATGGTCGAGTCCAGCATGATCATGAAGAAGCACGCGCAGAGGCCCCACATGGCCGTCCACGGACTGCGCACGCCACTCATGTTCCTGGTACCCCTCGATCCGGTGGCCGATCGGCCACGCCGGTCAGCAGTGTGCCCGTTCCGACCACGCCGCCTCGCGCACGGTTCCGTACCGGTCCGGCCGATGACGGAGCGTCGCCACCGGCGGGTGCCCCGAAGCGGCTACCGTCGGACAGACGACCAGCTGTGGAGGGCGATGCGCGCGTGAAGAACCTCGCGATGTCCGCGGAGTTACACGACTACCTGGTGGCTCACGGCAGCCCGCCCGACCAGGTGGCCAGGGAGCTGATCGCCCGCACCAGCGAGCTCGGCGGCCAGGCGCGGATGCAGGTCGCGCCGGAACAGGGCGCGTTGTTGACCATGCTGGCCCGGTTGCTGGACGCGCGGCTGGTCGTCGAGGTCGGCACGTTCACCGGGTACTCGACGCTGTGCCTGGCGCGCGGGCTGTCGGCGGGCGGCCGGGTGATCGCCTGTGACATCTCCAGCGAGTGGACGGCCATCGCCCGGCAGGCGTGGGCCGAGGCCGGGGTGGCGGAGCTGATCGACCTGCGGCTGGGGCAGGCGGTGGACACCCTGGCCGCGTTGGCGCCGGAGCCGGTCATCGACCTGGCCTTCATCGACGCGGACAAGGTCAACTACGTCAACTACTGGACCGAGCTGGTGCCCAGGATGCGGCCGGGCGGCCTGCTGGTGGCGGACAACGTCTTCTACTCCGGCGAGGTCCTCGCGGCCGACCCGACGGCGAACGGCGCGGCCATCCGCGACTTCAACGACCACGCCAGCGCCGACCCCCGCGTCGAGCTGGTCATGCTCCCCATCGCCGACGGCATCACCCTGGCCCGCCGCGTCGACGAACCGTAGGCCAGGCGTCACCTCAGGCGTCACCTCAGGCGGGCCGATGCCCGCCAGGCGTCTTGGCCGTGGGGTAGGGGTTGGCGCAGTTGGGACGCCCGGTCGGACCACCGGGACCGAGGCGGCGGTTGGGGCGAAGACTCGGTGGACAACCCCGCCAGCGCCGCCACCAGCGCCGCCACCTCGACCTCGGTCGGCTCGCCGCGCACCACGCGCAGCACGGGCCGCCGCTCCTGCTCGCTCACAGCGGGATGTTCCCGTGCTTCTTCGGTGGCAACGTCTCGCGTTTGTCCCGCAACAACCGCAGTGCCCTGGCAAGGTGCCCACGCGTGTGCGACGGCGGGATCACCGCGTCGACATAACCGCGCTCGGCGGCGACGTACGGGTTGTCCAGCGCGTCCTCGTACTCCTGCTGTAACCGCGCGCGCAACGCGTCCACGTCCTCGCCGTCGGCCGCCGCGCGGGCCAACGTCTTGCGGTGCACGATGTTCGCCGCGCCCTGGGCGCCCATCACCGCGATCTGCGCGGTCGGCCACGCCAGGTTCAGGTCGGCGCCGAGGTGCTTGGACCCCATCACGTCGTACGCGCCGCCGTAGGCCTTGCGGGTGATCACGGTGAGCTTGGGCACCGTCGCCTCCGCGTAGGCGTAGATCAGCTTCGCGCCCCGGCGGATGATGCCGTTCCACTCCTGGTCGGTCCCCGGCAGGAACCCCGGCACGTCGACGAAGGTCAGCACGGGCACGTTGAACGCGTCGCAGGTGCGCACGAACCGCGCGGCCTTCTCCGAGGCGTCGATGTCCAGGCAGCCGGCGAACTGCGTCGGCTGGTTGGCCACGATCCCGACGGCCGTGCCGTCCACCCGGCCGAACCCGACCAGCACGTTGGGCGCGAACAGCGAATGCACCTCGAGGAACTCGCCGTCGTCGACGACGCGGTTGATCACCTCGTGCATGTCGTATGGCTGGTTGGGCGAGTCCGGGATCAGCTCGTCGAGCTCCCGGTCCTCGTCGGTGATCGAGTCGGCGACCGCGCCGGGCGCCACCTGGGCGGCGAGCACCGGCGGGTCGGACAGGTTGTTCGACGGCAGGAACGACAGCAGGTCCCGCACGTAGGCCAGCGCGTCGTCCTCGTCGGGCGCCAGGTAGTGCGCGACCCCGGACTTCGTGTTGTGCGTGCGCGCCCCGCCGAGCTCCTCGAACCCGACGTCCTCGCCGGTCACCGTCTTGACCACGTCCGGCCCGGTGATGAACATGTGCGCGGTCTGGTCGACCATCACCACGAAGTCGGTCAGCGCGGGCGAGTACACGTGCCCGCCCGCGTTCGCCCCCATGATCAGCGAGATCTGCGGGATGACGCCGGAGGCCCTGGTGTTGCGCATGAAGATCTCGCCGTAGAGGCCGAGGGAGACCACGCCCTCCTGGATGCGCGCGCCACCACCCTCGTTGATCCCGATGATCGGCCGCCCGGTCTTCAGCGCGAGGTCCATCACCTTGACGATCTTCTCGCCGTACACCTCGCCGAGCGCCCCGCCGAAGACCGTGACGTCCTGGCTGAACACGCACACCGGGCGGCCGTCGACGGTCCCGTGCCCGGTGACCACGCCGTCGCCGTAGGGCCGGTTGTTCTCCAGCCCGAAGTTGGTCGACCGGTGCCTGGCCAGCTCGTCCAGCTCCACGAACGATTCGGGGTCGAGCAGCTTGTCGATGCGCTCCCGCGCGGTCATCTTCCCGCGCGCGTGCTGCTTGTCGACCGCGCGCGCGGACCCGGCGTGCACCGCCTCGTCGCTGCGGCGGTAGAGGTCCGCCAGCTTGCCGGCGGTCGTGTGGATGTCGGGCTCGCCTGCCGGCGGCTCGCCGAGGGGCTCGGTGGCGCTGCTCATGTGGGTAAACCTCCGAATCGGAGCCTAGCCACTGCGATGACCTCGTGAGACGTTGCTTGGGTCACTCGGACGGTGATCGAGGAACGGCGGATCGGCGGCCGCGCCCGGTAGGTTCGGCACCGTGACCGGACATGGTGGCGACAAGCCGGACGACCTGGACGTGCTGGCCCTGCGCGAGGAGTTGGTCGCGCCGAACGGTCCCTACGCCGCGCTGGACGTGGTGGCCAGTACCGGGTCGACCAACGCCGACCTGCTCGCCGCCGCGCGCGACGGGGCGGCCGACCGCACCGTGCTGATCGCCGACACCCAGACCGCCGGTCGCGGCCGGCGCAACCGCGCGTGGGTCTCACCACCCGGCGCCGGGCTCTACCTCAGCGTGCTGATCCGGCCGGCCGCCGTGCCGGCGCCCCGGCTGGGCACGATCGGCATGGTCGCCGGGCTCGCGCTGATGCACGCGGCCGGGCAGGCCGGGGTGCCGGCCTCGCTCAAGTGGCCGAACGACCTGCTCGCCGGCGGCACCAAGTGCGCCGGGGTGCTGTCGGAGGTGGCCAACGACGGCGCGACCCAGGCCGCGGTCGTCGGCGTCGGGCTCAATGTCAAGCCGCTCGGCGCGGACGTGCCGGCCGGACCGGGCGCGCTGCCCGCGGGCTCGCTGGCCGAGCAGGGCGCCGAGCACACCGGCCGCACCGAGATCGCCGCCGCCTGGCTGCGCGCGTTCGTCGAGCTGGAGTCGGCCTGGCGGCTGGCCGACGGCGATGTCGAGCGCAGTGGCGTGCTCACCGGCTACCGCGAGGCCTGCGGCTCGATCGGCCAGCGGGTGCGCGCCGAGCTGCCGGACGGGTCCGACCGCGTCGGGGTCGCGGTCGACGTGGACGTCGACGGCAAGTTGTTGATCAAGCTCGACGACGGCGCGGTGCACGCGCTGTCCGCCGGCGACGTCGTGCACCTGAAGGCTGGCGTCTGAGCCTGACCACCTGAGCTTTTCGAGTCCGTGCACTTTCACCGGCCCTTCGCCGGTACGGTTACTCGCGTCAGCACTCGGCGAGGCGCTTGTATCGGGAGGACGCCGTGCCCTACCCAGACGATCTGCTCAGTGACGGCGAGCGCGTCATCCTGCACAAGCACTCGCACTGGAAGATGTTGCTGGTCCCCTACCTGGTGCTCATCGTGACGCTGGGTCTCGGCGGCTGGCTGGCCTTCCTGATCAAGGACGAGTCCTGGAACATGGTCGGCTGGATCGCGATCGGCGTGCTCGGCCTCGCGATCCTGGTGTGGCTGTTCTTCGTCCCGTTCATCCGCTGGCGCACCACCCACTTCATCGTGACCACCGACCGGGTGATGGCGCGCGAGGGCGTGATCAACCGCACCGGCATCGACATCCCGCTCGGCCGGATCAACTCCGTGCGGTTCGAGCACGGCCTGGTGGACCGCATCTTCGGCTGCGGCACGTTGATCATCGAGTCCGCCTCCCAGGAGCCGTTGGAGTTCGACGACATCCCCAAGGTGGAGCGGGTGCACACGCTGATCTACCGCGAGGTCAACGACAATCCGCACGACGACTTCGGGAACACCACCCAGCAGCTGACGCCGCCGCAGGGCGACCAGCGGCGCCGGTGAGCCTGCTCCGGTGAGCGCGCGCGAGCGGGGTCTGCCGGAGCGGGTGCCGGCCGACGGGTTGCCGGCCGAGGTGACCGTCTGGGAGGTCGGGCCGCGCGACGGGTTGCAGAACGAGCAGGCGGTCGTGCCGGTCGCGGTGAAGCTGGAGTTTCTCGAGCGGCTCGCCGACGCCGGGCTGACCACGATCGAGGCGACCAGCTTCGTGCACCCCAGGTGGGTGCCGCAGTTGGCCGACGCCGAGTCGCTGCTGGCCGGGCTCTCCCGGCGGGCCGGCGTGCGCTACCCGGTGCTGGTGCCCAACGAGCGCGGCCTTGACCGGGCGCTCGCGGCCGGCGTGCGGCACATCGCGATCTTCGCCAGCGCCACCGAGACCTTCGCCAAGCGCAACCTCAACCGCACCGTCGACGAGCAGTTCGCCATGTTCGACCCGGTGGTCACCAGGGCACTGGCCGAGGGCATGGACGTGCGGGGCTATGTCTCGATGTGTTTCGGCGACCCGTGGGAGGGCCCGGTCGACCGGGCCGCCGTGGTGGCCGTCGGCCGCAGGTTGCTCGACCTCGGCTGTTCACAGCTCTCCATCGGCGACACGATCGGCGTGGCCACCTCGGGCCAGGTCGACGCGCTGCTCGACGACTTCGCCGCCGCCGGCACGCCGATGTCCGCGCTGGCCGTGCACTTCCACGACACCTACGGCCAGGCGCTGACCAACACGCTGACCGCGCTCCGCCACGGGGTGTCCACTGTGGACTCATCGGCCGGTGGGCTCGGCGGTTGCCCGTACGCGGAGTCGGCCACCGGCAACCTCGCCACCGAGGACCTGGTCTGGCTGCTCGACGGGCTCGGCGTGCGCACCGGCGTCGACCTCGACCGGCTGGCCGACACCAGCGCCTGGCTCGCCGGCACGCTTGGCCGGCCGAGCCCGTCGCGGGTGGTCCGGGCACTGCGGGGCTGAGGATGATCCCGGAGCTGGCCGGCGGACCCGTGCTGGTGTGGCGGCTGGCCGCGCCGATGGTGGCGATCTCCTCCGGCCCACTCGGCGGCGGCCTCGGCGAGCGCCGCTGGGTGCTCAACGCGACCGTGCCCAACGGCTACGACCGCGACGACCCCGACACCCATCTGCGCGAGCTCGCCGCGGCCCTCGACCTGCGTGGTCCCGGCACCGGCTTCCTGACCGCGGTCGACGTGCGCACGGTGGTGCACCGCGCGGACTCCGGGGTGTCGGCCTCGGTCACCACCGGCGTCGGCGCGCACCCCACGTGGGCCGCGGCGCCGGCTGCCGCCCCCGTCGAGCGGGTGGGCACGATCAACGCGGTGTGCTTCCTGCCGGTCCGGCTGTCCGACGCCGCGCTGGTGAACGCGGTGGCCACGGTCGCCGAGGCGAAGGCACAGGCGTTATGGGACGCGGGCGTGCCGGGCACCGGCACCAGCACCGACGCGACCGCGCTGCTCTGCCCGCTCGACGGCGAGCCCGCGCCCTTCGGCGGTCCACGATCGCCGGTCGGGGCCGCGCTGGCCCGCGCGGTGCACGCGTCGGTGCGCGCGGCGTTAACGGCCTAACGAACGGGGAACCCCGGGAACCGTCCCGCCGCCGGCCGCGTCCAACGCGAGACCGACGACCATGCCGTCACCAATGCGGAGGTAGCCGTGGAGGCTGACCACCGAGCCCAGGTCGAGGAACTGCTGGCGGAGTACCGGCGCAGCCGGGAGCAACTCGGCTCCGTACACCGCTCACTGGCCACCATCACCGAGTCGGCGTCGAGCGCGGATGGGCTGGTCACCGCCACGGTCGGGGCGCACGGCCAGCTCGTCGACCTGGTCATCGCCGAGACCGCCTATCGGACGTTACGTGCCCACGAACTCGCCCAGCGCGTCGTCGAGCTGACCGAACGGGCCGCGGCGCAGGCGGCCCGCCGGGCGGGCGAGGTGCTCGCCCCGGTGCTGCCGAGGGACGCCGACCCGGAGGCGTTGCTGCGTGGCACCGCCGACCTGAACGCGGCGGAGCTGGCGCCGGCCGAGGAGGCCGAGGGCACGTTCGAGGATCTGACCTGGATGGAGACCGGAGGGCCGCGATGAACGACGCTACCGCCGGTTTCGCCGCCGACCCGGACAGGTTGGCCGCGCAGGGTGGTCAGTTCGACGACCTGGTCGGCCGGGTCGGGCGGATCCACCGCACGCTGGCCGACGCGCTGTCGGAGTCCGGGGAGTGCTGGGGGGCCGACGCGGTCGGCCGCAGCTTCGGCGCCGTGCACGCCACGCCCGCCGACGGCACGCTCAGCCAGCTGTCGGCGCTGACCGAGCGGTTGGGCGGCGTCGGCACCCGGTTCGTGGACACCGGCGCCGCGTACACCGCCGCCGACGACGGCGCGATCGAGCGGCTGCGCGCCGCCGGCCAGGACGGGTAGCGGTGGGTATCGAGCTGCCGCCCGAACTCGCCGGCGTCGCCGCGCAGGCAGGCGTCGCCTGGCCGGAGGCCGACGAGGAGGCGATGGCCCGGTCGGCACAGGCGTGGCGGGACGCGGCCGACAACATGACGGCGTTGACCTCGGACGCGGACAACACCGCGCGCACGGCGCTGCGCGCGGTGGCCGGGACGACCGGCGCGGAGGCGCAGCGGCACTGGTCGACGTTCGTCGAGCCGGACTCGGGGCATCTGACCTCGACCGTGCGCGGCATGACCGGGGCGGCCGACCGGTTGGCGCAGGCCGCCGAGCAGGTCGGCGCGGCGAAGGTGGAGATCGTCCGCAACCTGGTGACGCTGGCGCAGAACGCCGACGCCGCGCACAGTGCCGCGGCGGCCGGCCATCCGATGGCGCTGGCCGGGCTGGACACGGCGGTACGCGGGACGAGTGCGAACGTGGCACACATCGAGACGAGCCTGGTCGAGGCGGTGCGGCCGGGGTCGGGGGTCGACATGTCGGCGGTGGTGCCGCCGGTCAACGCGAGTCCAGGGGTGCACTCGGCGGTGCTGACGGACACCGTCGGCGCGGTGGCGGGCCTCGCCGGTGACGCGGCGGCGGGCACCGTCGGCGCCGTCCAGGACGTCGCGGGTGGCACGGTCGGTGCGGTCGGCGATGTCGCTGGTGGTGTGGTCCCGGGTGTCGCCGACTCGGTGCGTGGCACGGTGGGCGCGGTCGGCGATGTCGGCGGTGACGTGACTGGGACTGTTGGCGCGATCGGTGATGTCGCCGGTGGTGCGGTTGGCGGTTCGGCGCCGGGCCTCGGGGACTCGGTGCGGGGCACCGTGGGCGCGGTTGGCGATGTCGCCGATGGGGTGGCGGACGGCATCGTGGCGCCGGGTCGGGACATTGCAGGGGACGTCGGCGGGGACATCGGCGGCCGTGGGCCCGGGCTGGCGCCCGACCATGGCCAGCCCGGCTTTCGCGACCCCGACATCACCGGCCCGGTCCCGATCGGCACGCCTCCCGACCTCCTCCCGCGCGGCGAGATTCCCGGTGACATTCCCGGTGACGACCGGCCGACCCCACCGACCGGCGTCACCGTCCAGGCGGGCTTCGACGCCGGCCCGGCTCCCGCCGCCGCCCCGGCCAACCTGCCACCCGCCGCCCCACCACTGGCCGCCCCGCCCGGCGGCCAGGTCGGGGCCGCCCCGGCGTTCGGTGCCGGACTCGCCGCCCCACCAGCAGCTCCCGGCCCGCCGCCCGCCGCCCCACCGCCCGCCGCCCCGGTCGGGCGGCCGGTCGACCGGCCGTTCCCGGCCGCGCCCCTCGTTCCCCGCAGCGTCGCGCCGCCGCCCATCCCGGTCCAGCTCAGCCAACCCGCCCAGCCAGTCCCCCCACCGATCCCACCGGCCCAACCCGCCGCCGGCCAGCCGGTCTACCGCGAACGCGACGAGGTCCTCGCGCTGTTCTGGGTGCACATGTTCCCCATCGGCCACATCCCGGTCGCCGCCGACAAACCGGCGCGGCAGGTGCCGCCACCGCCGTCGGAGCTCGACTACGCGGCCGGCCTGCGGTTCCCGCCGGGCGACCACCCGCGAACCGACCTCGTCGACAGCGCCGACCGCCGCGCGGCACTGCGCGCCGGCGCCCCCGTTGTCACCGCGTCCGATCCGCTCGACCGCGCCGACCTGGCCCACCTCACCGATGGCCACGACCCGCTCGGCGGCCAGCACGAACGCGACTGGGACCGGCGCTACCAGGTCCGGTTCGGCAGCGTCACCGCCGAGGGCATCCGGCCGGACGGGCTGGAGTTCGCCTGGCCGCCCGGCGAGCTGTACCCGGAGGGCGGCTCCGCCGACGGCGAGGCCGAGATCCTCGACGAGGGCACCGAGCTCGACCGCTTCGGCCGGCCGGCGGGCCGGGTGTTCGCCGCGGCCGGCACCGCGTTCGCCAACCGGTCCCTGCCGCCCGCCCACCTCGATCTCGGATACCGGCGCTACCGGGTCTGCCGGCCGTTGCCGGTGTGGCGGGCGGTCTCCGCGGCGTGGTTCGCTCAACCGGGTGGCGGCATCCGCTACCGGACCACCCATTCGGCGATGGAACTCGTCGCGCTCGGCTACCTGGCCGACATCACCCGGGAGGAAACGTGAACGCCGAGTCGATCGCCGAGTGGCTCGCCGCGGTCGGCGTCCCCGCCGAGATCATCTCCATCGGGGTCGAGGCCGACAACTCCTGGTGCCTGGTCCGCGACGAGGCACCGGACGAGGACGGCGCCTACTGCTGGGAGGTGTTCTGGCGCGAGCAGGGCAACCGCTACGACTGGGCCAGGTTCACCAACGAGCAGGTCGCCTGCCACTACCTGTTCGGCAGGCTCACCTGGGCACAGGTCGTGCGCGGCGCCGTCGGCCTGCGACCTACGCCCGCCTGAGCAGCGCGAGCGCGTCCTCGTGCAGCGGCCCGTTGGTCGCCAGCGCGGTGCCGTGCTCGAACCCTGGCCTGCCGTCCAGGTCGCTGAACCGGCCGCCGGCCTCGGTGACCAGCACCTGCACGGCCGCCAGGTCCCACACGTTGACGATCGGATCGGCACAGATGTCGAGCGCACCCTCGGCGACCAGGCAGTACTGCCAGAAGTCGCCGAAGGCCCTTGTCTCCCAGCACGCCTCGACCAGCGCGAGGTAGCGCTCCCGTGAGTGGTACAGCGTCCACGCGTTGAGGTCGGTGGTCGACAGGTAGGCGTCGGTGAGCGCCTCGATCGCGGACACCCGCAGCCGCCGCGCCGCGCCGCCGCCGGTCGGTGCCGACCAGGCTCCGTCACCGGCCGCGGCCCACCACCGGCGGCCGAGCGCGGGGGCGCTGACCACCCCGACCGCCGGCTCGCCGGCGTCGACGAGCGCGATCAACGTCGCCCAGGCCGGCACGCCGCGCAGGAAGTTCTTGGTGCCGTCGATCGGGTCGACCACCCAGGTCCGCCCGGGGCCGAGCGCGCCGCCGCGCTCCTCGCCGAGGATCTCGTCACCCGGCCGGTCGACGGCGAGCACCGCCCGCATCGCGTCCTCGACCGCGGTGTCCGCGTCGGTCACCGGCGTGCGGTCCGGCTTGCGGTCGACCACCAGGTCAGCGGCCAGAAAACGGGTCGTGGTGATCGCGTCGGCGGCATCCGCGAGACGCAGCGCGACGGCCAGGTCGTCGGCAAGGCTGGGCATGCGGCAATCGTGTCACGCCCCCGGGGTTGACCCGATCGGGTACAGCCCCCGTCGGAAAAGATGACGCGATGACCGTGCACGCGTTCGTCGACGAGTCCGCCCGCCCACCCCGCTATCTGATCACCGCGGCCATCGTCGAGCCCGCCAACGTCCGCCGCCTGCGCCAGGCGTTGCGCGCGTTACTGCGTCCCGGTCAGCGCGAGCTGCACTTCTACAAGGAGAGGCCGGCCCACCGGCGCCAGCTCGCGGACACCATCGCCCGCCTTCCGGTCGAGGTGACCGTCTACCTCCGCACCTGGCACCGAGACTACGAGCCGGCACGGCAGGACTGCCTGGCCCGGCTGGTCGGTGACCTGCTGAGTCGCCAGGCTCATCGGCTCGTCATCGACAGCCGCAACGAGCAGGACATCTATGACGAGCGGACGCTGCGCCGGTTCCTCGGTCCGCACCCCAGCGGCAGCGAACTGGTGTACGAGCACGTGGACAGCACCAGCGAGGCCCTGCTGTGGATCGCCGACATCGCGGGTTGGTGTTACGGCGCAGGCGGCGAGTGGCGCAAGCGGATCGACCCCGTCGTGTCGCGGGTGGTCGATGTCGACTGCCGGTAGAAATCGTAAAACCCGCGAGACGACCGTCCGGACGCATCGCGGGCAAACGCAAAGCCCGTGACGAAACCGTCCGGAGACACCACGGGCTCACTTCCTCGGCCTACGGGGCCTCGGCTCGCCCAGCTTAGCACGCCCGCCCCCGGACGTTCCGGCTGTGGTGCGGCCCGATGTCGGTCCACGAGCCTAGGCTGATGGCCGTGAGCGTGGTGTTGCTGGCCGAGGACGACGCGGCGATCGCCGATCCGCTGTCCCGGGCCCTCCATCGGGAGGGCTACGAGGTGCGCGTCGTCGCCGACGGGCACAGCGCCTACGAGTCGGCCAACGGCGGCGGGGTCGACCTGCTCGTGCTCGACCTCGGCCTGCCGGGGATCGACGGCCTCGACGTCTGCCGCCGGCTGCGGGCCGCCGGCCGGGGGATCCCGGTGCTGATGCTGACCGCCAGGGCCGACGAGGTCGACTTCGTGGTCGGCCTCGACGCCGGCGCCGACGACTACGTCGCCAAGCCGTTCCGGCTGGCCGAGCTGCTCGCCAGGATCCGCGCGCTGCTGCGCCGCCGCGCCCCCGGCACCATCGAGGTCAACGGCGTCCGGATGGATCTCGCCGCCCGGCTGGTGATCGTCGACGGCGACGAGGTCACCCTGGCCAACAAGGAGTTCGAGCTGCTCCGGGTGCTCATCCAGCGCGCGGGCCAGGTGGTCACCCGCGAG
This sequence comes from Actinophytocola sediminis, assembly GCF_054779715.1. Classification (NCBI taxonomy): domain Bacteria; kingdom Bacillati; phylum Actinomycetota; class Actinomycetes; order Pseudonocardiales; family Pseudonocardiaceae; genus Actinophytocola; species Actinophytocola sediminis. The sequence continues at coordinate 15,812 of NZ_BAAGXS010000100.1, forward strand.
GAGATCCTCGACGAGGTCTGGGGCGGTCCCGAGCTGCGCACCAGCAAGACGCTCGACATGCACATGTCCTGGCTGCGCCGCAAACTCGGCCACCGGGCCGCCCGGATCGCCACCGTGCGGGGCGTCGGCTTCCGCTTCAACTCCGAGTAGTCCGTGCGCCGCCGCATCCTGCTGGCGATCCTGCTGGCCGTCACCGTCACCGCCTGTCTGCTCGGCATCCCCCTCGGCTACACGGCCACCGCCGTGGTCGAGTCCCTGACCAGGGAGGATCTCGGCACCCGGGTCCGGCAGATCGCGGCGACGCTGGACGACGAGCTGGCCAACGGCCGCGCGCTGGACCTGGCCAGGGTGCAGCTGGCGGTCCCCCCTGGCGGCCACCTGCTGGTCACGCTCCCCGACAGCGGCCAGGAGCACAATCTCGGCCCCGACCTCGGCGAGGACACCGTCAGCGAGGAGGTGCCGATCGTCCAGCACGGCACCGTCCGGCTGTCCATCGACGCCGGCCCGATGCGCACCACCCAGATGCAGGTCGCCGCGCTGGTCGCGCTGGTCGTGGTGGTCACGATCGGCATCGGCTTCCTGGTCGCCATCGCCACCGCCCGCAGACTCGCCCGGCCGTTACGGCACGTCGTCGAGCGCGCGTCCCGCCTCGGCGCCGGCGACTTCCGGCTGGACCGCACCCGCTACCAGGTGCACGAGCTGGACCGGGTGGCCGAGGCGCTCGACGCGTCGGCCACCGCGCTCGCCCAACTGGTGCAGCGCGAGCGCGAGCTGGTCGGGGACGTCTCCCACCAGCTGCGCAGCCGGCTGACCTCGCTGCAGCTGCGGATCGAGGAGCTGACCGTCGTGCCGGACGCGGACGTCGCCCGCGAGGCGGGCGCGGCGCTGGAGCAGGCCGAGCGGCTCGCCGACGTGCTCGACGAGCTGATGACCGCCGCCCGCGAGGCCCGCGCGGTCGGCGCCGAGCCGGTCGACCTCGGCGACGAGCTGTTCGGCATCGCCGAGGAGTGGCGGGCGCCGCTGCGCAACCGGGGCCGGTCGTTGAAGCTGCGGGTGCAGGCGGGCCTGCTGGCCAAGGTCTCACCCGCCCGGCTGCGCGAGGTGATCGGCGTCCTGCTCGACAACGCGCTGCGCCACGGCGCCGGCACGGTGACCCTGGCCGCGCGCGACGGGGCCAGCGGCGACACCGTCCTGATCGAGGTCTCCGACACCGGCGCCGGCGTGCCGGACGAGCTGGCCGAGCACATCTTCGAACGCGGGGTCTCCGGCGGCGGCTCGACCGGGCTGGGGCTCGCGCTGGCCAGGGCGTTGATCGACTCCGACGGCGGCCGGCTCGAGCTGTCGACCAAGCGCCCGGCGACGTTCACCGTGTTCCTGCCGGTGCCGCGGGCGGGCGACGTGCAGGGCGTGCGCTGGCCGACCGAGCGCTCCCCGCGCTGAGCGGTCAGGGGTGGCCGAGCTCCTCGACCGCCGGGTCGTCGTCGGTCGTGGTGCCCGCGCGCCGGGGACTGTCGAGCTGGTCGGGGAACACCCAGCGCTTGAAGGCCCAGTACCGGAAGAACATCGCCAGCAGGGTGCCGATGATCGACCCGGCGGTGAAGTCGGCGATCTCCTGCACCAGCTTCGAGACGTGCGGCTCCTCGAACTCGAGGAAGTAGCGCGAGACGTACACCGGCGCCGAGTACAGCCCGACCGCGATCCCGCTGAACAGGAAGAACAGCGCCGCCTCGTGGTGGCGTTCGCGACCGCCCCTGGTGCGGAAGGACCACTCGCGGTTGAGCACGTAGGACACGATCGTCGCGATGATCACCGCGATGATCTTCGCGGTGACCGGCTTGTCCTCCAGGATCGTGAACTTCAGCAGGAACCAGATGCCGTTGTCGATCACGAACGTGGTGCCGCCGACGACGGCGAACTTCAGCAACTCGCGGTGCTTGAGGAGTACGGCGCGCAGCGGCGCTGGTACCCGGGCGAGCACGTTGTCGACGACGGTCACGGCCCGCAGTCTACGGAGACGTGCCGTTGCGCGATCGTGACCCGCCCGGTCAGTGTTACCTGCCGCCGCCCAACAACCAGTCCAGCAGCGAGCCGAGGCCTCCGCCACCGGTCTCCGGCACCGGTTCCGAACGGTCCGGCGGCGGCGTCGAGGTCGGGCTCGGCGGCGCGGTCGTCGTCGGCCCGGTGGCCGGCGGATCCTCGGTGGGCGGGTCGCTCGGCGGTGGCGTCGAGGTCGGCGGTGACGGCGTCGTCGTGACCGGTGGCGGCGTGGACGACGGCGAGGTGACCGGCGGCGGCGTCGGGTGCGTCGGCGGGGTCGGCGGGGTCGGGTCCGGTGGGTGGTGCCAGCCGGGCGGCAGGTTCAGTACGACCGAGTCGGCCGCGGTGCCCAGCCGCGCGGTGATCAGCACCGGACCGGCGTCCTGGTTGACCGGCCAGGGACGCGCGTCGAGCCGGAACCGCAGCTCGAGGTCCTCGCCCGGCGCGAGCTCGGCGGTGGTCGTGCACGTCGGGGTCACGGCCGTGGTGCAGGACATGTGTTGCTCGTAGCCGACCAGCTGGCCCGGTTGGTCGACGCTCACGGTGACCGGCCGGGCGCTGGTGCCGGTGTTCTCCACCACCACCCGCAGCTTCGGATACGGCCAGATGCCGGGCAGCAGGCCGACCCACTTGACCTTGGTCAGCTCGACCCCGTCGACCACGACCGGCGGTGAGACCCACACCGTGACCTGGATCGGCACCGCCATCGCGGTCCCGGAGCTGATCACCCCTGTGATCAGGCCGCCCGCACTGTCCTGGTCGGCGACCAGCCGGAACCGCAGCGTCACGGTCTCCGCCGGGCGCAGGCCGGCCGGACTCGTGCAGGTCGCCGTGCCGATGCCGGCGGGACACCCGACCGCGGCCGCGCGCACCCCGGGCCGGGGCGCGTCCAACCGCAGCAGTGGCGCCGCGGCGAACCCGTCGGTCGTCGCCGGCACCGCCCGAACCCCGGGGGGCAGGGTCAGCTGCGCGGCCACCGGTTCGGACAGCGACCCGCCGGTGTTGGTGACGGTGATCGGCAGGTCGACCGGATCGCCACCGGCGACCAGGGAGATCGGCACCGCCGGTGGCGTCGCGCTCAACGACGGCGGCTGTGGCGCCGGTGGCTGCGGAGCGGGTGGCGATGGCGGCGCCGGGTTGGGCGCGGGTGCCGGCGCTGGCTGCGGCGGTGCGGGCTCCGCTGGCGGCGGCGCCTGCGCGGGCGGCGTTGGCAGCTGGGTCGTCGGCGCCGGCTCCTGCACCATCGGCGGTGCCTGCTGCTGGGGTGGCGCGGCGGCGGGCACCTCCTGGCCGGCGCCGCCCGCGGTCAGGCCGAGCACGAACGCGGCGGCCAGCACGGCGGTCGAGGCGGCCATGCCG
>NZ_BAAGXS010000101.1:0-50491 GCF_054779715.1 Actinophytocola sediminis
CCGCACGGCTTGCCCGCCGCCGCGGCCGCCGCGCGGCCCGTGGCCAGCAGGTCGCGCACCCGCTCGTCGTTCGGGGTCAGCCCCAGCGACAGCGACAGGTCACCCGCGCCGAGGAACACCGCGTCCACCCCGTCGACCGCGAGGATGTCGGCCGCCGCCTCGAACGCGGCCACGCTCTCCAGCTGCGGGATACAGAGCACGTCCTCGTTGCCGACCCGGACGTACTCCGCGCGGGGACGCAGTCCCCAGCGGCCCGCCCGGCTGGTGCCCCCGGCGCCGCGCTCCCCCAGCGGCGGGAACCGCATCGCGGCCACCGCCCGCCGGGCCTGCTCCGGGGTGTCGACGTGGGGCAGCAGGATGCCGGCCGCGCCAGCGTCGAGGACCCGGCCGAGCGTCGCCGGGTCGTTGGCGGGGACCCGGACCAGCGGGCGGAGCCGCGCGGCCAGGGCAAGGGCGATCATCCTGGCCGTGGTGTCGAGTCCAAGCGGCGCGTGTTCGAGGTCGATGACGACGAAGTCGAACCCGGCGTCGGCCATGATCTCGACGCTCTCGGTGGTGTCCAGCTTGATCCACGTGCCGAGGGCGGGCGTCGCCCCGGTGGCCGAGAACCGGTCAGTCATGCGCCGGCGCCGGGTACTCGTCGGCGTTGCGCACCCAGCCCGGTTTCGCGGAGAAGTCCGCCCTCGGCGGGCTGAAGATGTCGATCAGCTGGTGGCGGCCGGCGCCCATCGCCTGGCTGGTGTGCACGGTCGGCGGCGGGATGATCGTGACGGCGGGGCTGCCCACCTCGGCGTGCTCGTCTGGGAGCCACTGGGACCGCTTCGAGGTCCACGGCGTGCGCACGTGGTGGACGTAGTCACCGGCCACGGTCAGCGAGCACTGCTCGAAGTCGTCGTGGTGGTGCGGGGACATCCGGTCCGGGTCGCGCGGCCCGTCCTTCGGGTCGCCGAAGTTGACCATGAACGCGCTCGACCGGAAGATGCGGCCGAACCGGCCCTGCTCGACCGGGTGGTCGGCGTTGCGGTAGACCCGGACGCGCGGGCCGTCGACCGGGTCGGGCCACGGGTGCAGCGGCGCGACCCTCGGGTGTGCCTCCCGGTAGCTGTCCGCGTTGTGGCACAACGGGAGCAGGTCGGTCGAGCGGAGGTCGAACAGCCGCACCACCTCCGCGTCGGCGTCGAGGGTGACGGCGCTGTCACCGCCGGGGACGATCACCACGCCGCTGTCGCGCAGCGCCGCCGCGCCCGAGGCGTGCTCGATGGCGACGGTCTGGCCGTCCTGGGGCGCCACGATGACGTACTCGTGCGGTTGGGTGCGGCGCAGCGGGTCGCCGGCCACCGCGCGGGAGAAGGCCAGCACGAAGTTCTGGCCGCGGACATACCAGGTGCGGCTCCCCCGGTCGGACACCTCCGTCGGGGGCAGCGTCAGCAGCTCGTAGGTCTGCAGGGCGGCGATCGGCTCGTCGGAGCGGACCGCCGTGCTGGTGGGCAGGCCCGCCCGGGGATCGTTGGAGCTGTACACGGTCGTCCTTCCGGTTACTGGTCGAGGCCGAGGAGGAACGCGGGGTTGTCGCACACGATCCGCCGCAGGTCCTTCTCCGGCAGGCCGAGGTCGAGCAGCGCGCCGCCGACCCGGACGAACGAGTCCACCGGCATCGGTCGGCCCCGCTGGCCGAGGTCGGAGGCCAGCACGGTGTGCTCCGGGCCGACCTGCTCGATCCAGCGCAGCAGGTCGGCCGGGCCGCCGCGCGCCTGCGCGACCTCCGGGTCGTACATGGCGGTCTCGTGCTCGATGTAGGCGCCGAGCGCGGTGAACTCGCGGCAGCGGGCCGCGTCCGAGCCGATCAGGAAGTTGGGGTGGCTGACCACCATCCGCCGCACGCCCCGTTCGGCCGCGACGGTGAACAGCGCGGTGACGTCGTCGGCGGGCAGGTGTCCGGCCGACAGCAGCGCGTCGGCCTCCACGATGAGGTCGAGCACCCCGAACACCTCGGGCACCAGGTCCCCGTCGACGCCGCGCAGGTCGGTCTGGGTGCTGCTCAACGGGATCGTCGGCGTGGGGAAACCGCCGCCGGCGTTGTGGTGGTCGATGTGCGCGGAGGAGGACACGGTCGGGAACCAGACGCACCGGCCGCCCATCCGCAGGCACAGCTCGACGGCGTACGGGTTGATCCCGCCGACCCACTGGTTGAGCGCGATGCCGCCGAACACCTCTGTGGACAGTCCACTGAGGTGCTCGCGCATCGCGAGCAGGTCCATCACCGTGTTGTGGTGGTGGGACTTGGCCAGCAGGGCGCGCATGCCGAGCCGGGCGCCGTCCCGCGCGGCCTCGACGTGGTCGAAGCGTCTCGGCAGCGGGTTGGGGCCGGAGTGGCAGTGCAGGTCGACCAGACCGTGCAGTACCCGCTCGACGGCGGTGGTGGCGGGCATCGGCGACTCCAACTCCGGCCAGTGACGATCGTTGTAACGAAATCCGGACTTGGTGTACGTTAATCGCGAATTCGCTGGCACGCAACGAGGATCTGGAGGCGCCGCGGTGGAGCAGACGTACACCTGGGCCGAGATGATGGCGGTCTCCATCGCGCAGGAGATGTCCGACGGCGAGTTCGGCTCCATCGGCGCGGCCTCCCACATCCCGGCCGCCGGGCTGCGGCTCGCGCAGCTGACCCACGCGCCGGACCTGACGTTCTTCTGCGGCGGCAGCGGCGCGAGCAACCCGAAGATCCGGCGGCTCACCGAGTCCTCGGCGGACTACCGCAACCTGGTGACGGCCGAGTACCAGTACAGCCTGGACGACGTGGTCGACTTCGAGACCGCGATCCGCTTCGACTTCGCCTTCCTCGGCGGGATGCAGATCGACAAGTTCGGCAACCTGAACATGGCGATGATCGGCGACTGGGACCGGCCGAAGGTGCGCGGGCCGGGCACGATCGGGCTGATCTTCACCGGCGGGTTCAAGTCGAGCTTCATCTACACCGAGCACCACACCCCGAGGGTGTTCGTGGACAAGGTGGACTTCGTCAGCGGCGCCGGCTGGCTGTCCGGCGGCGACTCGCGCGCCGAGGTGCTGCGGCCGGAGTCGTCGGGACCGCGGCGGGTGTTCACCCCGCTCGGCGTGTTCGACTTCGAACCGGAGTCCAAGCACATGCGGCTGCTCAAGATCCACCCGTGGACGACCGTGGAGAAGATCCGGTCGGCCACGGGGTTCGACCTGCCGGTGGCCGACGACCTGCGGACGGTCACGCCGCCGACGCCGGAGCAACTGCACCTGCTGCGGACCGAGGTGGACTCCGACGGCGTGCTCGGCCGTTACCCGACGGTCGCATGAGGAGCCGGTACGTCGTCGCCGACGGGATCAGGACCCACTACCTCGACGCCGGGGACGGACCGGCGCTGGTCCTGCTGCACGGCGGCGAGTACGGCGCGGCCGCCGAGCTGACCTGGGAAAGCTGCGTTCCCCTGTTGGCCAGCAGGTTCCGGGTGCTCGCGGTGGACCTGGTCGGCTTCGGGCGCAGCAGCAAGATCCGGGACTTCGCTGGCGGGCAGCGCCGGCTGATGACCAGCCAGGTGGCCGCGGTCCTGCGCACGCTGGACATCTCGAAGGCGTACTTCGTCGGCACGTCGCTGACCGGGCGGATGCTGCTCGACATGGTCAACAAAGCGCACCCGCCGTGGCCGGTCGAGGCGGTGGTGGCCGCGGGCATCGGGCTCGCGCCGCCGCTCGCCGCCGGTAGGAAGGTGCTCGAGGACTTCGACGGCACGCTCGACGGGCTGCGGCCGTCGATGGACGTGTTGTTCCACGACCCCGCGTGGCGCGACAGCGAGGACCTGCTGCGACGCCGGTACGAGTTCGCGACCATGCCGGGTGCCTGGGAGACCGGCGCGGCGGCCGCGCTGCGGTCCCCGGCACGCACGGGTCGTGGTGGTCCGCCGCCCAGCCGCGACTACGGGTCGATCACGGTGCCGGTCCAGCTCGTGCGCGGCGAGCACGACGCGCTGGTCCCGGCGGACACCTGGCGGGCCCTCGCCGACCAGATCCCCGGCGCGCGCACCGTGACCATCGCCGACAGCGGGCACTACCCGCAGATCGAACGGCCGGCGGAGTTCGGCGCGGCCGTGCTCGAGTTCCTGGAGGACAGGTGACGGTGCACCTCGAGCGGGGTGGCGACCGCGGGCCGACCGTGTTGCTGCTGCACGGTTCCGGCGCGACCGGCGCGGTGTGGGCGCCCGTGCTCGCCGAACTCGGTGAGCTGCGCTGGATCGTCGTCGACCTGCCGGGGCACGGCCGGTCCGGGTGGCTGCCGTCGTATCACCACCGTGACTACGCCGCGGCCATCGGCGAGGCACTCGGCCACGAGGAGATCGACCTCGTCGTCGGCCACTCGCTCGGCGCGCTCGTCGCACTGACCCTCGCGGCCGGCTCGCCTGTCGGCGCGGTCACCGCCATCGCGATGAAGGTCGCGTGGACGCCGGAACAACTGGCCGGGCGCGCCGCGCACGCCGGCCGTCCACACCGGACCTTCGCCGACCGCGACGACGCGCTCCGGCGCTTCGCGAAGGTCAGCGGACTGCCAGCGGACTCTCCCGGCCTGGCCACCGGAGTCCGGCACACGCCGGCGGGCCACTGCCTGGCCGCGGACCCCCGGCTCGCCGTCGATCCCCCCGCCACGCCAGCGGAACTGGCCGCCGTGATGGGCCGGGTCACCGTGCCCGTCCGGCTCGCGTGCGGCGACGCCGACCCCGGCATCGACCCCGGCGACCTGGCCGCCGTCCTCGGCCGGGAGGTGACGGTGCTGCCCGGCGCCGGCCACAACCCGCACATCGACGAGCCGGCCACGGTGGCCGCCCTGATCACCACCGACCTCACCGCGGCACGCGGTTGACCTTCGATTCGGAGCCGCCATGCGCATCGAGAACCTCCTGCGGCAGAACGCGGTACGCCGCGGCGACGCGGTCGCCGTCATCGCCGACTCCGCCACGCTGACGTGGGCCGAGCTGGACCGGGAGACCAACCGGCTCGCGCACGCGCTGATCGACCTCGGCCACCTGCCCCAGGAACGCGTCGCGCTCGTGCTCGCCAACGACGTCCAGGTCGTGGTCGCTTACCACGGACTGTGGAAGGCGAACCTGGTGACCGTGGGGATCAACCCCAAGCTGACGGTCCCCGAGATGCGCCGCATCCTGGACCACTCCGGCGCGTCGGCGGTCATCTGCGACTCGCCCGTCGCGGTCGAGGCGGCCAGGGGCGCGCCGGCCGTCCGCCGGATCATCACCGTCGGCCAGACCGAGGGCGGCGAACGTTTCGACGACGTGGTCGCCGCGGGCTCACCCGACCCGGTGCCCGAGCTGGGCAGCGGCACGGACCTGCGCTCGCTGCGGTACACCAGCGGCACCACCGGGGCCGCGAAGGGCTGCATGGCCACCCACGAGCAGCAGCTCGCCAGCACCGCCAACTACCTGTGCGAGGTCGAGGTGCCGCGCGGCGGGCCGACGTGGATCTCGATGCCGCTGAGCCTCGGGGTCGGCGCCTCGTTCGTCACCACCACCGCCTACCTCGGGGTGCCGCTGCTGCTGCGCCGGCGCTTCTCCCCCGAGGCCTTCGTCGACGACGTCGAACGGTACGGGGTCGCGCACGCGTTCCTGGTGCCGACGATGCTGGTGGACCTGGTGGCCGCGCTGCCGGACCTGGACCCCGCCAGGGCGCGCACGCTCGACCTCGTCGGCTACGGCGGCGCCCCGGTGTCCTGGACGCTGATCCGCTCGCTGACCGAGCACCTCGACCTGCGGCTCTACCACGCGTTCGGCGCCACCGAGGCCGGCGGCTTCACCGCGCTGCTGACCCCGGAGGACCATCGGCGGTTCCTGCGCACCGAGGTGTCCTCGATCGTGCCGGTCGGCCGGCCGGCCGCGTTCGCCGAGGTGAAGATCTTCGACGAGCGGGACCAGGAGGTGGCACCCGGCGAGACCGGGGAGATGCGCATCCGCGCCGCCAGCGTCTTCTCCGGGTACTGGTGCCAGCCGGAGGCCACCAAGAAGGTGCTCCAGGACGGCTGGCTGCGGCTGGGCGACATGGCGTGGCGGGACGAGGACGGCTACCTCTACCTCGCCGACCGCGCGCAGGGCGTGATCCGCTCCGGCGCGCAGAACATCTACGCCGGTGAGGTCGAGGCGGTACTGCAGAGCTGCCCGGGGGTGCACCGGGCGGCGGTGGTCGGGGTGCCCGACGAGCGGTACGGCGAGGCGGTCAAGGCGCTGGTGCAGCTGGTCCCCGGCAGCGCGACCACCGCGCAGGACGTGCTGGACCACTGCGCGGTCCAGTTGGCCAAGTACAAGCGCCCGCGCGAGGTCGAGTTCGTCGACACGCTGCCGGTGGACGACGGCGGAAAGATCAAACGAGCGGAGCTGACCAGGGGTACGGGCATGGCCCTGCTCGGCACTAAGGAGACGTCATGAGCAAGGTGACCACGCCGGAGGACGCGGTGGCCGGCATCCCGGACGGCGCGACGATCGCGCTGGGTGGCGTGCATTCGCACAACAGCCCGATGGCGCTGGTGAACGCACTGATCCGGCGCGGGATCCGGGACCTGGAGCTGATTCCCACGCCGAGCGCGGGCGCGCCGGTGGACATGCTGCTCGCCGCCGGATGTGTGCGCAAGCTGCATGTGTCCTATGTGGGCCTGGAGTTTCTCGGACTGGCGCCCAACTTCCGGCGCGCGGCACAGGAGCGCACGGTGGAGATCGTCGAGGCGGACGAGGCCTGGGTGGTGTACGGCTTCCGCGCCGGCGCGAGCCGGCTGCCGTTCCTGCCGCTGCCGCCGCTGTACGAGGGCACCGACCTGCCCAAGGTCAACCCGATGATCCGGACCACCACCGACCCCTACACCGGCAAGACGGTGACCACGATTCCCGCGCTGCGCGCGGACTACGGGTTGTTCCACGCCCAGGTAGCCGACCGCAAGGGCAACACGCAGATCTTCGGCCAACGGCGGTTCGAGGACGTCATGGCCAAGGCGTGCGACCACGTGATCATCAGCTCGGACGAGATCCTCGACGAGTACGCGCCCGCGCCCGATCCCCGGATCGTGTCCATCCCGGGCGCGATCGTGGAGCGGGTGGCGCACGCGCCATACGGGGCCCACCCGCTGTCCTCGCCGGGGCACTACGGGTATGACCGGGACCAGCTCGTCGAGTACCGCGACCTGGCGGCGGCGGACGAGACCGACAAGTACCTCAAGGAGTACGTGCACTCGCGGGCCGACCACGCCGAGTACCTGGAACACATCGGCGTCACCCGCCTGCTCGGCCTGCGCCAGACCTTTCGCTGACGGGCTACCAGGAGTAGGCCTCCGGCGCGGGTCCCCGGCCGGGGAAGATCTCCGCCAGCCGGGCGATGGCCCGCTCGTCCAGCTCGACGGTGAACGCGCCGGTCGCGCTGTCGAGCTGGGCCACCGTGCGCGGGCCGATGATCGTGGCGGACACGCCGGGGCGGCTGAGCAGCCAGGCCACCGCCACGTCCGCCGGGGCGGCGCCCAGCTCGGCGCACAGGTCCTCGTAGGCGCCGATGGCGTCGCGGTGGCGGTCCAGCTTGGCCAGTCGCTTGCCGCGGTGGGTGGCCACCCTGGCACCGGGCAGCGGCTCGCCCATGGTCTTTTCCCGTTCCTTGGCCAGGATCCCGCCGAGCAGGCCGGCGTCCAGCGGCGACCACGCCAGCATGCCGACGCCGTAGTGCTGGCAGGCGGGCAGGACCTCCAGCTCGGCGGTGCGTTCGAGGAGGTTGTAGATGGTCTGCTCGCTGATCAGGCCCTGCCGGTTGCGCCTGGCCGCGGCCTCCTGGCCAGCCGCGATGTGCCAGCCGGGGTGGTTGGACGAGCCGACGTACACGATCTTTCCCTGGGTGCGCAGCACGTCCATCGCGTCCCAGATCTCGTCCCAGGCGACGGTCCGGTCGATGTGATGGGGCTGGTAGATGTCGAGGTAGTCGGTGCCGAGGCGGCGCAGCGACGCCTCGCACGCGCGGCGGATGTGCAGCGCGGACAGGCCCGAGTTGTTGGGCCAGTCGGCCATCTTCCCGTACAGCTTGGTGGCCAGCACCGTCCGTTCGCGCCGGCCGCCGCCGGTGGCCAGCCACTTGCCGATGATCCGCTCGGTGTACCCCTCGCCGAACCGCCAGCCGTACACGTCGCCGGTGTCGACCATGTTGATGCCCAGCTCGTGCGCCCGGTCCAGGATCGCGACGGCGTCGTCCTCATCGGTCTGGGTGCCGAAGTTGTCGGTGCCCAGCACGAGCCTGCTGACCTCCAGGCCGCTGCGCCCGAGATGGGTGTACTCCACACTGACCTCCACCGGCGAACGATTATCGGACTCACTGTCCGATATGTAATGCTGGGCATCGTAGCGTGAGGAGCTGCCCATGAACCAGGTCCTGACCGAACACCTGACCGTCGCCGACCTCCCGCGACAGCACACCTTCCTCAGTGGACGGTTGGTCGCCGGGGGCGGCGCGCCGATGACCGACCGGCATCCCGGCGACGGCAGCGCCATCGCGACCGTCGAGCAGACGGCGCCGGAACTGGTGCGGGAGGCCGCCGCGCACGCGGCCGCCGCACAACCCGGCTGGGCGCGTACCGCGCCGCATGAGCGCGCCCGGGTCCTGCGGACCGCGGCCGACCTCGTCGAGGCCGACGCCGACCGGCTGGTCCGCCTGGTCGCGCTGGACAACGGCAAGACCCTCGCCGAGGCACGCGGGGACGTGTTCGTCGCGGCGGCCCACCTGCGGAGCGCGGCGGCGTGGGCGCCGAGCATCGAGGGCGCCACCCTGCCGGCCGAGGGCGCCGTCCTGCGGATGACCTTCCGCGAGCCGGTCGGGGTGGTCGGCGCGATCATCCCGTTCAACGCGCCGCTGATGTTCGCCGCCCAGAAGGCGGGGCCGGCGCTGGCCGCGGGCAACGCGATCGTGCTCAAGGCCCCCGAGCAGAGCCCGCTCGCTCCCCCACTGCTCGGCGAGCTCCTCACCCGCGCCGGCCTGCCGGACGGTCTGCTGCAGGTGGTCCAGGGCGATGGCGCGGTCGGGCACGCGCTGGTCACCCACCCGGCCGTGACGATGGTGTCGTTCACCGGCAGCACGGACGTCGGCCGCCAGGTGATGCGCGACGCCGCCGACGGCATGAAACGCGTCCTGCTCGAGCTCGGCGGCAAGTCGGCGAACATCGTCTACGCGGACGCCGACCTCGACGCCGCCGTGCACGCGTCGGTCGGCGGGATCTTCCGCAACGCCGGGCAACGCTGCTTCTCCGGCTCCCGCCTGCTGGTCGAGGAGTCCGTTGCCGACGAGGTGATCGCGCGGGTGGTCGCGATCGCCGAGGCCATCCGGGTCGGCGACCCGTTCGACCCCGAGAGCCAGCTGGGCTGCGTGATCTCCACCCGGCAGGAGCGCCGGGTGCACGAGTTGGTCACCACCGCGCTCGCGCAGGGCGCCACGCTGCTGGCCGGCGGCGCGCGACCGGACGGCGTGCCCGCTGGCGGCGCCTACTACCGGCCCACCGTGCTGGCCATCGGTTCGGCCGACACGCCGGACATCGTCCGGGACGAGGTGTTCGGCCCGGTGCTCACCGTGCAGCGGTTCACCTCGGCCCAGCACGCGGTCGAGCTGGCCAACGACTCGCCGTTCGGACTGGTCGGCGGCTGCTGGACCCGGGACCTCACCCGCGCGCTGGACACCGCGCGCGCGGTGCGCACCGGCTACTTCTGGATCAACTCCTACGGCGCGCTGGCGCTGGACGCGCCCATCGGCGGCGTCGGGCTGTCCGGGATCGGCCGCGAGCTGGGCCGCATCGGCCACGAGGCCTACACCGAGCTGAAGACCGTCATCGTCGACACCGCGCCACACCTGACGCCCCACTGGTACGAGGAGCAGCGATGACCGCCACCTACCGCGCCGCCGTCGTCCGGACCGCGCACGGACCCGTGGACATCGAGGCGATCCCGCTGCGCGACCCGGTCGGCGACGAGGTCGCCATCGAGGTGACCGCCTGCGGGCTCTGCCATTCGGACGTGCACTTCATGCACGGCACCTCCGGCACCGACTTCCCGTACGTGGTCGGCCACGAGGTCACCGGCCGGATCACCGCGCTCGGCCCCGACGCGACCGGCCAACGGATCGGCGACACGGTCGTGGTCGCCCCGATGGTCCCGTGTGGACAGTGCGCGCGGTGCACCGGCGGCCGGCCGACCGCGTGTGCCGCCCGGCTGCTGCGCCGCCCCGCGATCCCGCTGGCCGACGGGGTGCCGGGGACCCCGGTGCTCGGCGTCGGCGGGCTGGCCGAACGGGTGCTGGTGCCGGCAAGGAACGTGGTCGCCATCGACCCCCGGGTGCCGCCGGAGATCGCCGCGCTGCTCGGCTGCGGGGTGCCCAGCGGGTACGGCGCGGCGGTGAACACCGCCGAGGTCGGTCCGGCCGACGTGGTCGCGGTGATCGGCGCCGGCGCGGTCGGGGTGGCGGCGATCGCCGGCGCCACCTCGGCGGGTGCCGCCCGGATCATCGCGGTGGACGTGAACGCCGGAAAGCTCGACGTGGCAGGGAAGTTCGGCGCGACGGACCTCGTCGACGCGTCCACTCAGGACCCGGTGGCGGCGGTCCGGGCGCTCACCGGCGGCCGGGGGGCCGACGTGGTGCTCGACGCCGTCGGCGGCGCGGCCACCTTCGGCGTCGCGAACGGCATGCGGGCCACCGGGTCCCGGCTCGTCGTGGTCGGCGCGCCCAAGGCAGGCGAGGAGTTCGCGCTGCCGCTGCGGGACCTGTTCCTCACCGGCGGGTCCATCCGGGTGTCCATCTGGGGCGACTGCGTCGCGGCCCGGGACCTGCCGATGCTCGCGGCCCGCTACCTCGACGGCAGCCTGCCGCTGGACGAGTACCTGACCGGCACGTTCGGCCTGGCCGACGCCGAACGCGGTTACCAGCAACTCCTGTCCGGACAGGTCCTGCGCAGCGTCGTCGTGCCGTAGTTGACAACACCCCTGGCGAAGTCTCACTATCGTTCCTCATAACGGACTCTCTGTCCAATAATCGAGAAGGACTTCGATGACTGGCACTGTCGCTCGTTCCGAGACCCCTGTCCTCCGCGCTCCTCGCTCGCTCAACCACATCGCCTACCCGACGTGGGACTCGCAGCGGACGCACGACTTCTACACCCAGGTGCTGAAGTGCCCGTTCCTCGCCGCGATCAAGCTCGACGTGGTGCCATCCAGCGGTGAGCGCACGCCCTACCTGCACACGTTCTTCGGGCTGAGCGACGGCGGCGCCATCGCGTTCTTCGAGGTCGACGGCCTGCCCCCGGCCCAGCCGGACGGCATCCCGTCCTGGATCCGGCACATCGCGCTGAACGTCGACTCGATGGCCGAGCTGCACGTCTGGAAGGCGCACTTCGAGGCCGAGGGCGTCGAGGTGAACGGCATCGTCGACCACGACGGGGTCTGGGAGTCGCTGTACATCTTCGACCCCAACGGGGTGCGCATCGAGCTGACGCTGCAGACCCGCGACCTCACCGACGCCGACGCGGCCGACGGCGCCGCCGCGCTGCGTGCCTGGAACGAACGCAAGGCCTGACCCCGGTGCTGACCAGAGAACTCCTCGCCATCCCCCTGCCGGCCGGGCAGCGCCTGGACATCAACTCCGGCGTCGCCCGGCTGTCCGGGACGATCTGGGCCGCGCTGTGGCGCGACGACGGGCAGGCGCCGACCACCGCGGTGCTGATCGTGCACCCCGCGTCGAACTTCCTCGGCCACTACGCCCTGCGCGACCTCGCGCGCCGAGGAGTCGCCGCGGTCGGGCTGTGCACCCGCTACGTCGGCAACGACTCGGCGCTCATCATGGAGAACTGCGTGCTCGACATCGGCGCCGCCATCGCGCACCTGCGCCAGCTGGGCTACGCCGAGATCGTGCTCGTCGGCAACTCCGGCGGCGGCGGGCTGGCCGCGCTCTACCAGGAGCAGGCCGAACACCCCACGATCACCCAGACACCCGCCGGCGACCCGGTCGACCTGGCCGCCGCCGGCCTGATCCCGGCCGACCGCCTCGTCATGGCGATGGCCCACCCCGGCCGGGCCACCGTCTACACCGAGGGACTCGATCCCGCGATCACCGACGAGACCCGCCCGTTCGACCGCGACCAGACCGTCGACATGTTCGACCAGGCGAACGGCCCGGCCTACGGCGCCGAGTTCCTGACCAGGTACCGGCAGGCCCAGATCGCCCGCAACGAGCGCATCTCCGACTGGGTACTGGGCCAACTGTCCGAACTGGACACCCACCGGCGGGCGGGGCGCGACGGGGTGAAGACCGGACCGGACGACCTCCCGTTCGTCGTGCACGGCACGGCCGCCGACCCCCGCTTCCTCGACCTGGACATCGACCCGTCCGACCGGCGCCCCGGCACCCTGTGGGGCGACCCGTGGACCGCGAACTTCCAGCCGGCCTCGCTCGGCCACCTCACCAGCCTGCGGTCCTGGCTGAGCCAGTGGAGCTACACCCGCAGCCGGGCCAACGCCTACCGCTGCCTGGCCGGCGTCGACGCCCCGGTCATGGTCGTGTACGGCTCGGCGGACAGCGCCGCCTTCCCCAGCCACGCCACGGGCATGTACGACGCGGTGGCCCACGACCGGCGCGAGCTGGTCGAGATCACCGGCGCCGACCACTACTTCCAGGGCACCCCGGAGCTGGCGAGCGCCATGTGCGACCACATCGTCGAGTGGAGCCGGTGATGGCCGAGCAGAACGTGGCCGTCGTCGGCGCGGGACCGGTCGGGCTGACCGTGGCGCTCGCGCTGGCCCGGCAGGGCGTGTCGGTGACGGTGTTCGAGCAGGACCCCGAGCTGTCCACCGAGTGGCGGGCCTCGACCTTCCACCCGCCGACGATCGAGATCGCGCGCCACCTCGGGGTGGCCGACGCGATGATCGCGGCCGGGCTCGTCGCGGCCAGCTACCAGGTGCGCGACCGCCGGGACGGGCTGATCGCCGAGTTCGACTTCGGGGCGCTGGCCGACGAGACCGAGTACCCGTACCGGTTGCAGCTGGAGCAGTACAAGTACACCCAGATCATCCGCGACGTCCTGGCCGCCGAGCACCCCGGCGTCACGATCAGGATGGGGTCGCCGGTGACCGGGGTACGGGACGCGGGTGACCACGTCGAGCTGATCGCCGGGGGCACCACCACGACCGCGAACTGGGTGCTGGCCGCCGACGGCGCGAGCAGCACCGTCCGCAAGGCACTCGGCTGCCCGTTCGAGGGGCTCACCTACGAGCACCGGTACCTCGTGCTGTCCATCGACCACCCGATCGACGAGGTGCTGCCCGGCATCTGCCTGGTCAACTACATCGCCGACCCGGCCGAGCACCTGCTCGTGCTGCGGGTCCCCGACGTGTGGCGGGTGGTGGTCTCGGTGCCACCGCACGTGGACGCCGCCGACGCGGTGTCCGACGAGTACGTCGACGCCCGGCTGCACGCCCTGTTCGGCGACCAGCCCGACCTGGTGCTGCGCGAACGCAAGACCTACGCGGTGCACCAGCGGGTCGTCGACAGCTTCCGGCATGGCCGGGTGCTGCTGCTCGGCGACGCCGCGCACGTCAACAGCCCGATGGGCGGGATGGGCTTGAACAGCGGGCTGCACGACGCGTTCGACCTGTCCGTGCAGCTGACCGGGTTCCTCGCGGGCGCGGTCGACGAGACCGCGCTGGACCTGTGGGCGACCCGGCGGCGGAAGGCGGCGGTGGAGACCGTGCAGCGGATCACCCACCGCACCACGACCGCGCTCGCCGAGCAGGACGAGCGGGAGCGGCACCGGTTCCAGCGGCAGATGTCGGCGACCGCGGCCGATCCCGAGCTGGCCAAGGCGTGGATGCTGGACGCGGCGATGATCTCCAACGCCCGCGCCTACGACCTCCCGCCACGCGGGCGGGGGTGAGCGGTGGACTTCGCGCTCAATGACGAGCAACGCGACATCCGGGACATCGTCCGGAAGTTCGTGGCCAGTGAGCTGATGCCGAGGGAGGCCGAGTTCCTCCGCCGCGACCGCGATGGCGGTTCCGGCCTGCCGCGCGACGAGCTGCGCGCGTTGCAACTCAAGGCCCGCGAGTTCGGGTTCTGGGGGCTGTCCACGCCGGCGGAGTACGGCGGGATGGACCTGCCGGCGGTGACCAGGGCGCTGATCCAGACGGAGCTGGCGACCACCTGCGTCCCGTTCCGCTTCGGTGGCGCCGCGGACAACATCCTGTTCCACGCCAACGCGGCGCAGCGGGCCGAGTACCTGGTGCCGACCATCGAGGGCGAGCGGCTCGGCTGCTTCGCGCTCACCGAGCCCGGTGCGGGCTCCGACGCGGGCGCCATCACCACCGGCGCCCGCCGCGACGGCGACGACTGGCTGATCAACGGCCAGAAGACGTTCATCACCAACGGGAACGACGCCGACTACGCCATCGTCTTCGCGGTAACCCGGGCCGACGAGCCGGGCGAGGACCGCGGGATCACCGCGTTCCTGGTGGACCGGGCGGCTGGCTGGACCTCAACGCCCATCCCCACGATGGGCAGCTGGCACGAACCCGCCACGCTGTTCTTCGACGACGTCCGCGTCCCGGCGACCGCGGTGCTCGGCGAGGTCCACCGGGGCTTCGCGCTGGCGATGCGCTGGGTCGGCTCCGGCCGGCACGCCATCGCGGCGCAGTGCGTCGGCATCGCCCAGCGGTGCCTGCGGATGGCGGTGGACTACGCGGGCATCCGCACGACCTTCGGCCGGCCAATCGGCGGCAACCAGGCGATCCAGTGGATGATCGCGGACTCGGAGACCGAGCTGGAGGCCGGGCGCTGGCTCGCGTTGCGGGCGGCGTGGGACGCCGACCGGGGCGCGGACGCGCGGCACGCGGGGGCGATGGCCAAGCTGTACTGCGCCGGGATGGTCGGCCGGGTCGTCGACCGGGCGTTGCAGATTCACGGCGGTATGGGCTACACCAAGGAACTCCCGCTCGAATGGTGGTACCGCGCGGTGCGGGTCACGCGGATCTTCGAAGGCACCGACGAGGTGCAGCGCATGATCCTGTCCCGTGACCTGCTGCGCGGGCACACCCGGATCGGAGGACATCTTGCCTAGTTCGGTGAGCACGACGATGAGTGTCGCGGCGGCGCTGCGCGCGGCGGGCGAGGCGGCCGCGGCGGCGCCCGCGGTCGTGCACGGCGACCGGGTACTCAGCCACGCGCAGCTGCACGACCGCGCGAGCCGGGTCGCCTCGGCGCTGGCCGACCGCGGCGTCCGGCCGGGGAACGTGGTGGCCGTGGCGCTGTACAACAGCCCGGAGTACCTGGAGACCGTGCTCGCGGCGTTCCTGCTCGGCGCCGTGCCGGTCAACATCAACTACCGGTACCAGGAGCCGGAGCTGCGGTATGTCCTGGAGTACACCGAGGCCGTGGCCATCGTCCACGACGAGAGCCTGGCCGAACGGATCGGGAACGTCGCGGCCGAGCTCCCCCGGCTCACCGCGGTGCTGCGGGTCGGCGAGTCCTACGACGACTCCTACGACGACGTCGCCACCACCGGACCCGCACTGTCCACTCCGGACCAGGACAGTCCACACGGGATCATCCTGCTCACCGGCGGCACCACCGGCCGGCCCAAGGGCGTGATCTGGGACCGCGACGGCCTGCTCGGCATCCTGACCTCGGTGTTCCGCCAGCACGGCGTCACCGTGCCGACGACCCCGGACGAGGTACGGACCGCGGTCGGCGCGCTGGCCGACCGGGACGGCACCCCGGTGGTGCTGCCGATGTCGCCACTGATGCACGGCACCGGGTTCTTCCACGCGATGCGCACGCTGCTCGGCGGCGGGACCGTCTGCTTCTGTACGTCGCGCTCGCTGGACGGGCACGAGGTGTGGCGCGCGGTCCAGGGTCACCGGATCACCGAGATGGTCATCGTCGGCGACGCGTTCGGCCGGCCGCTGCTCACCGCGCTCGCCGAGGCCGAGGCGGCCGGTTCGCCATACGACATCACCAGCCTCAAGCGGATCACCAGCTCGGGGGTCATCTGGAGCGTCGAGGTGAAGCGCCAGTTGCTGGCCGCCGGGTCGATGACCCTGATGGACAACATCTCCGCGTCCGAGGGCGGGCCGTTCGGCGTCGCGGAGGCCAGGAGTACGGCCGACCTCGCGGACGGCCGGTTCGCGCTGTCGCCGGTGGCCAGAGTGCTCGACGAGCAGGACCGGGACGTGTTGCCGGGCAGCGGGCAGGTCGGCGTGCTGGCCAGTGCGGGCCCGCAGCCGGTGGGCTACCTGCACGACCCGGAGCGCACCGCGCGCACCTGGCGGGTGATCGACGGGGTGCGGTACGCGGTGCCCGGCGACCTCGCGTCCCTGGACGCCGACGGCAAGCTGGTACTGCTCGGCCGGGGCGACGGCGTGATCAACACCGGCGGGGAGAAGGTGTTCCCCGAGGAGGTCGAGCAGGCGCTGCTGGCGCACCCGGCGATCACCGACGCGGTGGTGTTCGGCACCCCGGAGCCAAGGTGGGGCCAGGTGGTCACGGCGATGGTCGCCCCGGCCGACGCCCTGACCGGGTTCTCCGACGAGCAGCTGACCGCCCACCTCGACGAGCGGCTGGCCCGCTACAAGCATCCTCGGCGGCTGGTGCGCGCCGAGGAGATCCCGCGCACCCCGGCGGGCAAACTCAACCGAGCGCTGGCGCGCGAGCTGGCGTCCCAGGAGGTCGCGTCATGACCGAGTTCCCGATCGAACGGGGGCACGTGCTCGCGTTCTCCCGCGCCGTCGGCGCCCAGCCGCCGCCGGATGACGGGGTGCCCCTCACGTTCCCCATCGCCTTCGCCCACTTCGACCAGGACTGGCCGCTGGTGATGCGGCCGGGACAGCCGTGGCACGGCTCGGGCGGCGAGGCGGGCGAGCGCCGAGGCGGCGGGGGCCTGCACGCCGAGCAGGAGTTCGAGTACTTCCGTCCGCTGCGCGTCGGCGAGACCCTGACCGTCCACAAGCGACAGGGCAGGACGTGGACCAAGGATGGCCGCTCCGGCGTGCTGGCCTTCGCCGAACGCCACACCGACTTCCACGACACCGACGGCGAACTGGTCGCCCGCACGACAACCGTGACGGTGGTGCAGAAATGAGCACGGTCAAGCTCGGGGAGACCGCACAGTCGGTCGTGGTCACGGACTTGAAGCGGACCCAGATCGCCATGTACGCCGGGGCGTCCGCGGACTTCAACCCGCTGCACACCGACGAGCCGTTCGCGACGAAGGTCGCGGGCAACCCCACGGTGATGGCGCACGGCATGCTCGTCATGGGCATGGCGGGCGAGGTGCTGGCCGACTGGTTCGGCGTCGCGAACGTGCGCCGGTACCGGGCCCGGTTCCTGGCGCCGACCTGGCCGGGCGACACCATCACGGTGACCGCCACGGTCGAGGCCGTCGCGCACGTGGACGGCGAGCGCCACGCGGAGATCACCCTCAAGGCCACCAGCGAGGACCGGACGGTGCTCACCGGCACGGCGACGGTGGTGGTCCCGTGACCGGCATCGAGCTGGACCGGATCGAGGCCATCGACGTGCACACGCACGTGCACCTCTCGGTCGCCGACGGTCCACAGGGGACCGAGACCGGCGGCGACGGGTTCGCGGCGATGGCGAAGTACTTCAAGGCGGGCAAGGTCAGCCGGTTCACCGTCCCCATGCTCGCCGACTACTACCGGGAACGGCGGCTGGCCGCGGTGGTGTTCACCGTCGACTCGGCGCACCTGACCGGCACGGATCCGCACCCGGCCAACGAGGAGATCGCCGAGCTGGCCGCCGAGCACCGCGACGTGCTCATCCCGTTCGCCAGCGTGGACCCGCACCGAGGCGCCGCGGGCGTGGCGCTGGCTCGCCGGCTGATCACCGAGTACGGCGTGCGGGGGTTCAAGTTCCACCCGACCTCCCAGGGCTTCTTCCCCGACGACCGGATGGCCTACCCGCTCTACGAGGTGCTGCAGGAGCACGGGATGGTCGCGTTGTTCCACACCGGACAGACCGGGGCCGGCGCCGGCCGGCCGGGTGGCGGCGGGCTGCGGTTGAAGTACTCCAACCCGATGGCCGTGGACGACGTGGCCGCCGACTTCCCCGACCTGAAGATCATCCTCGCGCACCCGTCGTTCCCCTGGCAGGACGAGGCGCTGGCGGTGGCCATGCACAAGCCGGGGGTGCACATCGACCTGTCCGGCTGGTCGCCCAAGTACTTCCCGCCCCAGCTCGTGCAGTACGCGAACACGTTGCTCAAGGACAAGGTCCTGTTCGGCTCCGACTTCCCGATGATCACCCCGGAACGGTGGCTGGCGGACTTCGCGAAGGCGGACTTCCGCGACGAGGTCCGCCAGCGGATCCTCAAGGACAACGCGGCCCGGCTGTTCGGCCTCGACGGGGCGGGAGGCTAGGTGCACTTCACCGGAGAGTTCGACGAGCACGTCGACGTCGCGGTGCTGGGGTTCGGCAACGCCGGCGCCGTCGCGGCGGTGACCGCGCACGACGCGGGCGCGCGGGTGCTGCTGCTCGAGAAGCAGCCCGCCGCCAACCACCGGCCCAACAGCCGCTACGCCGCCGGGTTCTTCCTCGTGCCCACCGACGTCGACCGGGCCTGCCGTTACCTCGCGGCCCTGTACGCGGTGAACGGTGAGCGGGTCAGCGAGGCGCTGATCCGGACCTGGGCCGAGCAGACCGCCGCCAACCCGGCGTGGCTCACCACGCACGGCGGCGACTACCGGGTCCTGGATCTCCACGGCGAGCACGACACCCTGCCCGACCACGACGCGGTCACCGTGTACCAGGCACTGCCGAGGACCCCGTACGCCGGTTGCCCGCTGCACGGCTTCCTGCGGTCGCTCGTCGACGACCGCGGCATCGAGGTCCGCCACGACACCGCCGCCACGGCGTTGCTGACCGGACCGGACGGCGAGGTCACCGGTGTCCGGGTACGCCACGGCGACACCGACACCACCATCGGCGTCCGGCGCGGGGTGGTGCTCGCGGTCGGCGGCTTCGAGGGCGACGAGTCGCTGAAACGCCAGTACCTCCCGGTGACCCCGGCGCACTTCTACGGCAGTCAGGACAACACCGGCGACGGCGTGCGCATGGCCCAGGAGATCGGTGCCGACCTGTGGCACATGAACACCTGGCCGGGGCATTTCGTCGCCCGGTTCGACGGCACCGGCTACGGCGGCGGCACCGGGATCGACCTGTGGGGGTCCGGGCGGTTCGGCCCGGCGCCGGCCGGCAACCCCGGCGCGATCTTCGTCGACGGCGCCGGCCGGCGCTTCCTCGGCGAGCCGGGCCGCCAGCACGCCGCCAACCTGGAGCTCCTCGCGATGGACGCGCGGGCGCTGACCCACCCGCGCGTCCCGACGTGGTGGATCTTCGACGACGCCCGGTTCACCAAGGGACCGCTGGTGCCCACGTACTCCGGCCCGGCGGGTCCGGTCGGGGACCACGCCTGGAGCGCCGACAACGTCGCCGAGCTCGAACGGGGCTGGATCCGCGACGGCTCGTCGATCCCGGAGCTGGCGAAGGCCTGCGACCTCGATCCGGACGCGTTGGCCGCGACCGTGGCGCGCTACAACGAACTGTGCGCCCTCGGCCGGGACGAGGACTTCGGCCGCGACCCGGTCACGATCACCCCGCTCACCGGTGACCGCTTCTACGCCGTGCCGCTGTGGCCCGGCGGGTCGCACACCGTTGGCGGACCGCGGCGCGACGAGCACGCCAGGGTGGTCGCGGTGGGTGGTGGCGCCGTGCCGAACCTGTACTCGGCCGGCGAGCTCGGCTCGATCCACGGCCTGCTGTACCCGGCAGGCGGCGCCAGCCTCGCGGAGTGCCTGGCCTTCGGGCGCCTCGCGGGCGCCGGCGCCGCAGCGAACCGGACGGGGGTGCGCTGAGGTGTCCCCACGCGTCGATAGGCTCGGAGAGGTGCCAGAGATGACCAGTAACGGCCGCGACAGCGACGGTCCAACCCAGGGCGGCTCGCTCACCCTCGACCGGGGGCTGCGGCTGCTCGAACTCCTCGCCGTCGAGGATCGCGACATGACGGTCGCGGAGCTGGCGAACTCCCTGGACGTGCACCGGCAGGCGGTGTACCGGCTGCTGGCCACGCTGCGCTCCCACCGGTTCGTGGCCGAGGGCGGCTCCGGCCGCTATCGGCTGGGGCTGGGCGTCATCCAGCTCACCCGGCAGGTCAACCACGAGCTGCGCCGGGCCACGGCCCCGCACCTGCGCCGGCTGGCCCACGAGCTCAGCGCGACCACGCAGTGCGTCGTGGCCGACGGCGGGGACGCGGTCGCGCTCACCGTGGTCGAGCCGCCGGAGTCGGTGTACCACCTCTCCCAGCACAGCGGCGCCCGGCACCCGCTCGACCAGGGCGCCAGCGGGCTGGCGATCCTCATGGCACGCAAGCCCACCCCGGCCGACGCGCCCGCCCTCCAGGACGCGCGCCGCGTCGGGTACGCCGTGTCCCGGGGCAGGCTGACCGCGGGCGCGGTCGGCGTGGCCGTGCCGCTGTTCGACGGCGACGGCCACTCGCTCGACGCCGCCATCGGCATCGTGTCGATGGCGGAGGTCGACGTCGAGCACGTGGCCAGGCGACTGACCGAGGCCGCCGAGCAGATCGCCAACGGCGACAGCTGACCCCACCGGGGACCGACCGCGAGGCCCGTGCCTCGCGGTGCTGCCGGCTGCCCTGGCGACGATGTGCCGCCGCTGGACCGCCTCCTTGACCTGGAGGTTTCCGCGATGCACAATGCTTTCAAAATTTGAACATTCAGTCCTATTATCGGACACTTCTTCGAACACGCAGCTCATCGCGTGTCTCTACCGCCCAGCGCCGGACGGAGAAGACAATGAACGCACGGATGGTCATCCGCCGGGTCGGCGGTGGGCTGCTCGTCCTCTGGCTGGTCTCCCTGCTGACCTTCCTCATGGTCAAGCTCATTCCCGGGGACCCGGCCGAGGTCATCGCGGGCGAGAACGCCACCGTCGCCGACGTCGACCGGATCCGCGAACAACTCGGCCTGAACCGGCCCGTGGTCGAACAGTACGTGTCGTGGCTGGGCGGAGTGTTCCGCGGCGACCTCGGGGAATCGCTGTTCACCGGCCGCCCGGTCACCACGAGCATCCTCGACGCCGCGCCGCCGACGCTGGCGCTCGCGCTCACCGCGATCGTGCTGGCGGTGCTCATCGGGGTCGGCGCGGGCGTGCTCGCCGGGCTGCGCCAGGGCACCTGGCTCGACCGGCTGATCTCGACCATCGCCACGCTGGGCATCGCGATGCCCAGCTTCTGGGTCGCGATGCTGCTGGTGTCGGTGTTCTCGCTGTCGCTCAAGTGGTTACCGGCGACCACCTACGTGCCGCTGGCGAACGGCTTCGGGCCGTGGCTGTCCCACATCCTCATCCCGGCGCTGGCACTGGGCCTGGCCACCGCGGCCGAGCTCGCCAGGCACACCCGCGGCTGCGTGGCCGACGTGCTGGCCAGGCCCTACATCAGAACGGCCCGTGCACGCGGCTCGACCACCACGCGGCTGGTGCGCCGGCACGTCCTGCGCAACGCCGCGATCCCGGTGGTCACCGTGCTCGGGCTGCAGACCAGCCGCCTGCTCGGCGGGACGATCGTCATCGAGGCGGTCGTCGGGATCAGCGGGCTCGGCTCGCTGGCCGTCAACTCGGTCCTGCAACGCGACTACCCCGTCATCCAGGGCTACGTGCTGTTCTGCGCGGTCGTCGTGGTGGTCATCAATCTCGTCGTCGACCTGGCCTACGGCTGGATCAACCCGAAGGTGCGCGCGTCATGAGCACGGAGTCGACAACCATCGCGGCGGACACTCCCCCGCAACCGCCCCCTCGGGCCCGGCCCCGCCGCGGTCAGGTGGTCCGTGCGGTGCTGCGCAAGCCGGCGGGCGCCGCCTCCGTGGGGTTCGTGGTGCTGCTCGCGCTGCTGGCGCTGCTCGGCCCGCTCATCACCCCGCACAACCCGGACGCCCAGGACCTCGCCATCCGCTTCACCGGCCCGAGCTGGACCCACTGGTTCGGCACCGACGACTTCGGCCGGGACGTGCTGAGCCGGATGATCGAGGCGTCCCGGATCACCATCCTCGCCCCGTTGATCTCGGTCGGCATCGCGGTCCTCGTCGGCCTGCCGGTCGGCATGCTGGCCGCGATCCGCGGCGGCTGGGTCGACGCCGTCGCCGGCAGGCTGGCCGACACGGTGCTGGCGCTGCCCGCGCTCGTCGGCGCGCTGGCCATCGTCGCCATCCTCGGCCCCGGCCTGGTCACCACCATGATCGCCGTCGGCATCATCTTCACCCCGACGATGTTCCGGGTGGTGCGCGGCGCCTCGGTCGCGGTGGCCGAGGAGACGTTCGTGCGCTCGGCGACGGCCATCGGGTCCTCGCGCCGCCGGATCCTGGTGGTGCACGTCCTGCCGAACATCGCCGCGCCGGTGATGGTCCAGGTGACCATCCTGATGGGCGTCGCGCTGCTGGTGGAGGCGAGCCTGAGCTTCCTCGGCCTCGGCGTCCAGCCGCCGGACGCGAGCTGGGGGTCGATGCTCGAGGCCGCCTACGCCAACCAGTTCAAGGCGCCGTTCGCCGTCGTGCCGCCGGGGGTGGCGATGGTGCTCACGGTGCTGGCGTTCAACACGATCGGCGACGCGATCCGCGACGCGGTCGGCATCAGGAGGCGCGCGTGACCGCGACCGCAAGCCCCGTCGACGGCGACGCGCCGGTCGGCACCCCGCTGCTGTCGGTCGACGGCCTGACCATCGACCTGCCCGGCCAGCCAGGCCTGGTCGACGACGTGCGCTTCGACCTGCACCGCAAGCGGTCCCTGGCGTTGATCGGCGAGTCCGGCTGCGGCAAGAGCCTCACCTCGATGGCGATCCTTGGCCTGCTGCCGCCCGGGATGTCGGTGCGCGCCGGTTCGGTGCGGTTCGACGGGGTGGACCTGCTCGCGGCCGGCGAGCGCGACCTGCGCCGAGTTCGGGGCGGCCCGGTCGGCATCGTGTTCCAGGAACCCATGAGCAGCCTCAACCCGACGATGACCGTCGGTGACCAGATCGCCGAGGCGCGGCGGATCCACCTCGGCGAGCGCAAGGCGACCGCGCTGCGGGCCGCGGCGGCGCTGCTGGACCGGGTGGGGATCCCGAACGCCCAGCAGCGGATCAGGTCCTACCCGCACGAGCTGTCCGGCGGCATGCAGCAGCGGGTGATGATCGCGGCCGCCATCGCCTGCGACCCACGGCTGGTCATCGCGGACGAGCCGACCACCGCGCTGGACGTGACGATCCAGGCCGAGATCCTCGAACTGCTCCGGGACCTGCGGCGCGACCTCGACCTCGCGGTCCTGCTGGTGACCCACGACCTCGGCGTGGTCGCGGACTTCTGCGACGACGTGGTGGTGATGTACGCCGGGCACGTGGTCGAGCGGACCTCGGTGCACGGCCTGTTCTACGAGCCGAGGCACCCGTACTCGAGCGCGCTGCTGGCCTCGGTGCCCCAGGCCGGGCGGCCACGGACCCGGTTGACCGTCATCCCCGGCCGCGTGCCGCCCGCCGGCCGGTTCCCCGCCGGGTGCCGGTTCCAGCCGCGCTGTGCGCACGCGGCGCCGGAGGAGTGCGGGCTACCCCAGCCGGAGGCCGAGCTGGCCGGCGGCCATCGAACCCGGTGCGGCCGGGTGGCCGACGGCGCCGTGACGCTGCGGGGGGTGTCCCGTGGCTGAGCAGGAGGACGTCGAGCAGGAGGTGGCCAAGGAGGAGGTCGTCGTCCGGGCCACCGGTCTGGTGAAGAGCTTCCCGCTGACCAGGACCGTCCTTGGCCGGCCGCTGCGGACGGTGCGGGCGGTCGACGGCGTCGACCTGACCGTCGTCGCGGGCACCACGCTGGGGCTGGTCGGCGAGTCGGGTTCGGGCAAGACGACGGTCGCCCAGCTGATCGCCCGGCTGACCGAGCCGGACGAGGGCAGCGTCGAGGTGCGCGGCACCGACGTCACCCGGGTGCGCGGCAAGGCGCTCAAGGGTGTCCGCGAACAACTGCAGTACATCTTCCAGGACCCGTACGGCGCGCTGGACCCGACGAAAACCGTCGGGCACGCGGTCACCGAGCCGTTGCTGGTGCACGGCCGGGTCTCCCGCCGCGACCTGGCCGACCACGCCGGGCCGCTATTGGAACGGGTCGCGCTCGACCCCGAGTTCGCGTTCCGGCGCCCGGACGAGCTGTCCGGCGGGCAGCGGCAGCGGGTGTGCATCGCCAGGGCGCTGGCGCTGTCGCCGAGCGTGCTGATCGCCGACGAGCCGACCTCGGCGCTGGACCTGTCGACCCGATCGGAGATCCTCAACCTGCTGATGGACATCCAGCAGGACAGCGGTCAGGCGGTGGCGCTGGTCTCCCACGACTTCGCCACCGTCCGGCACCTTGCCCACCGGATCGCGGTCATGTACTTCGGCCGGATCGTCGAGGAGGGCACGGCGGCCGAGGTCGCCGAGTCGCCCGCCCACCCCTACACCAGGGCCCTGCTGTCGGCGGTGCCCGTGCCCGACCCCGAACGGCAACGGTCCCGGCAACGCACCATCCTGCACGGCGACCTGCCCGACCCGGCGGCGCCACCGGCCGGCTGCCGGTTCCGCAGCCGATGCCCGGTGGCGATGGACGTCTGCGCCACCGACGACCCGCCACTGATCCCGATCAGCCCCACCCGCCGGGTCGCCTGCCTGCGCCACGAGCCCGCCGCGCCGCCGTCGCCGGCCCGCGCCCCCGACCGGGCGGCGACCCGATGACCGAACCCCTTCTCCCGGCGAAAGCCCCACAGCTGACCAATGGAGGTCACCCCATGAGACAACGCATCCTCCGGACCTGCGCCCTGGTGGCCACGGCCGCACTGGCGCTCGCCGGCTGCGGCGGCGGGACGGACGCGGCCGGCGACGGCGCGTCCGACCCGAACGCGATCTTCCGCTACGCGGTCCCCGGCATGCCCACCTCGTTCGACCCCCGGCTGGCCGCGCCGCTGGACCCGGTCTTCCTGGACGTGGTGTACGAGAGCCTGGTCGGGCGGACCCCGGCCGGTGAGCTCCAGCCGGGACTCGCGACCGAGTGGGAGTTCTCCGAGGACCACACCTCGCTCACGCTCACCCTCCGCGAGGGCGTCACCTTCCACAACGGCGCGCCGTTCGACTCCGCCGCGGTCGTCACCTCCCTGGACACCTTCCGGGAGAAGGGCGCGCAGGCCGCGTCGCTCAGGACGGTGAAGAAGGTCGAGGCGCTCGACCCGCACTCGGTGCGGATCGACTTCTCCCAGCCGTCGGGCTACATGCTCAACATCCTCGCCGGCGAGGCGGGCATCATCGTCGAGCCGACCGCGCTCGCCGATCCCGACCTGGGCACCAAACCGGTCGGCACCGGCGCCTTCGAGCTCAGCGGACTCCAGCAGGGCAAGATCACCTTCACCAAGTTCGACAAGTACTGGGACGCCGAGAACACCACCATCGGCGGAATCGAGATGACGGTCTTCGCCGACGAGCCGACCCGGCTGCGCTCGGTCGTGTCCGGTGAGATGGACGGCTCGACGATCTCGGCCGGGCAGATCGAGGAGGCCGAGGCCAGCAGCCTGTCGATCGTGCGCGGCCCGAACAGCACGATCAACGGGATCCTGTTGAACACCAAGGCACCCGAGTTCGACAAGCCGCTCGTGCGCAAGGCGCTGATGTACGCCATCGACCGCGAGGCGATCAGCACGAGCCTGTTCGACGGCGGCTGCACGCCGACGGTCCAGCCGTTCAGCAAGGGGTTCTGGCCCAACGTGCCCGACCTCGACGACGCCGGCAAGTACCACGACGTCGAGAAGGCCAAGCAGTTCCTCGCCGAGGCCGGGCTGCCGAACGGGTTCTCCTTCGAGCTGGTCAACGGCCCCAACACCACCTACCAGGACCTCAGCCAGATCCTCCAGGCACAGCTCAAGGAGGTCGGCCTGAACGCGAAGGTGCGCACGCTGGAGTTCAGCCAGATGATCCAGGACCGCCGGACCGGCAACTTCAGCGCGGCGGTCTCGCTGCTGCAGGTCGGCAGGCCGGACCCGAGCCAGTTCGTCGCCGACTTCTACCTGCCGGGCGGCGGCTACAACGCGGGCGGCTTCTCCCTCGACGGCGTGGCCGAGCTGCTCGCGGAGTCCCGGGCCAGCAGTGACGAGCAGGAGCGGCAGGGCCCGACCCGGCAGATCATCGCCGACGTCTTCGAGGCGGGCCCGCCGGTGATCCCGGTGTGCGGGGTGCAGTGGGTGGCCGCCTTCGGCCCCGGGGTGACCGGGTTCGAGGTGCCCAAGTTCGGCGACTACAACTTCGCCTCGATCAAGATCAGCCGTTGACCGCGGGAGGACGAGAGATGCGCGACGAGATCGACCTGACCGGCAGGGTCGCCGTGGTCACCGGATCGGGACGGGGGCTCGGCCGCGCCTACGCCGAGGCCCTCGCCCGCTCCGGGGCCGCGGTGGTGGTCAACGACCTGGACCCCGAGGCCGCCGCCGACGCCGTCGAGGCCATCACCTCGGCGGGCGGCACGGCCGTCGCGCAGGTGTGCGCGGTCGGCACCGCCGAGGCCGCGGACGCGCTCGTCGAGTGCGCGGTGAAGGAGTTCGGCCGCCTGGATGTCATGTGCACCAACGCGGGCGCGTTGCGGGACCGCACCCTGCTGAAGCTGACCGACGACGAGCTGGACCTGGTGCTGGACAGTCACCTGCGCGGCACCATCACCTGCGGCCGGGCCGCCGGGCGGCGGTTCCGGGAACAGGGCGAAGGCGGCCGGCTGATCCTCATCGGCTCGCCCGCCGGCCAGTCCGGCGGCTTCGGCCAGACCGCCTACGCCGCGGCGAAGGCGGCGATCATCGGCCTGGTCCGCGTGTGGTCGGTGGAACTGGCGAAGATCGACGTCACGGTGAACGCCGTGGTGCCCAAGGCCCTGACCAGGATGGCGGCCACCATCCCGGCCCTGGCGGACATCGTGTCCAAAGTGGAGGCCGGCGAGCCGGTGCCCCGGGAGCTGCGCCGCCAGGGCACCGGCACCGTCGAGGACGTCACGCCGCTGGTCGTCTACCTCAGCGCACCGGAGTCGGCGGCCATCACCGGCCAGTACTTCAGCTTCGGCGGCGACCGGTTCGCGATCTGGGCCCACCCGACCGAGTCGTTCGTGACCCACCGGGACGGCGGCTGGACCCCCGCCCAGCTGGCGGCCGACTTCGCCGAGTACGCCCAACACCTGCAACGCCACCCGAAGGCGAAATAGCGCCGGTCACCGCCGGCCGATGACCCGCATGTAGGCGGTGCCCAGCATCCGGCGGGGGTCCTTGCTCAGCCCGATCCCCGTCGGACGTTGCCGGCATCGCCAGGCGACGATGCCGTCCGGCCTGGCCAGCAGTGCGCCGTCGGGTGCGAGTCCCGCGCGGGCGGCCCAGATGCCGTCCTCGTCCACGGCGTCCACCCCGTCGCCGGCGGGGCCGATGCGGTAGACGGTGAACTTGGCGCCAAGGCGGGCACCGACCTGGGTGGCCGCCGAGCGCCATGCCTCACCGTCGCGCCCGACGAGGAGCACGAAGCCGTCGCCGAGCAGATCCAGGGTGGAGACGGTCTCCCCGTCGCGCTGGACCCAGGCGTGCGGCACCCGGGTGCCGGGACGGCCGTCGAACACCATCTCGTCGATCGACAGCGGCTTGGCCAAGGACTCGTCCTCGGGAACGACCGCCGGGGACACGTACTGCTGCCCGCCGCCAGTCATCCTGGGGACGGAGGTCTCCATCTGCCCCAGGTGGGACAGATCGTTGTCGTGCAGGACGGACTCCTCGGCGAACTCGAGGGCGATCGGCCGCCGTTCGGCGTCGTAGGTGGACAGTAGGGACGGGTCCGCCTTCCCTGCCCGCACGGCGGCGATCTTCCAGGCCAGGTTGTGCGCGTCCTGGACGGCGGTGGTCGCGCCCTGCCCACGCCACGGCGGCATCCGGTGGGCGGCGTCGCCGAGGAGGAACACCCGGCCGTCGGCGAACGTGTCCGCCACGGTCACCATCGCGGTCCACGGCAGCACGCTCCGGACGGTGATGTCCAGCCCGTCGACACCGATCGCGGCGGTCACCAACTCGGCGACCCGTTCCGGCGTGTAGTCCTCGAGCGGTGGCCCGTTCTCGATGTCTCGGAACACCAGGAAGATCCACCGGTCCTTGTTGTTCACCGGCCCGAGAACGCCGTAGATATCCGGACTCTTGATGACCGCCGCGTTGAACTCCCGGTCGCGCACCAGGTCGGCGAGGTCGGCCTCGATCAGGATGTTGAGCATGTGGCTGTACGGCCCGCCGATCTTGGCCGGAATGCCGAGCTGTTCCCGGAGCTTCCCGTTGGCGCCGTCGGCGGCCAGCAGGTACTCGGCCCGGACCGTGCGCTCGTCACCGCTGGCACGATCGACGATCGTCGCCGACACCCCGGACGCGTCCTGGGTGAAGCCGGTCAGCTCGGTGGCGAACCGGACGTCGACGCCGCGCTCGCGCGCCGTCTCGAGCAGGATCGGCTCCAGGACGTCCTGGGTGCACCGCAGCGGGCCGGTCGGGCTGATGTCGAGCAAGCCACCGGGGCCGAACGCGAACTCCATGCGCGCTTCCTGGGCGACCTCGCGCTCCGCCGGCGAGATCGCGTCGAGCGCGGCACGCAGGGACACCCCGCGCGGTTGACCGAAACTGGGCGCGAGCGCCGCACCGCCGGCACTGATCCGCTCCTGAAGGCCGAGCTCGCGGTACAGCTCACCGGTCCGGCCGAGCATGCCGCGCGCCCTCGGGTAGATCGAGGTCGTCTCGTGCCGTTCGACCAGCGTGCTCGCCACGCCGTGGCGAGCAAGGAACAACGCGCTCGTCAGCCCCGCGATCCCACCGCCCACGACCAGCACCGGCGTGTCGATGTCTGCCATGTTCCGTACCTTTCGCCGAAATAGAGGACGCTGCGTATTCAACGGAACCGACAGTAGCGCGCTCAGCTAGAGGACGCAACGTCCTCTACGATGGGCGTCGTGACACCAGCCCAGGACTTCCGGAAGGGCCCGCGACGGCGGGGACAGGCGCTCAACGACGCGATCTTCGCCGCCGCGATGAGCGAGCTCACCGAGTTCGGCTACCAGAACTTCAGCATGGAACGCGTCGCCGAACGGGCACGAACCGGCAAGACCTCCGTGTACCGGCGCTGGCCGAGCCGGGCAGAGCTGGTCGTCGACGCGCTGCTGCACAACCTGCCAGGGAAGCAGGAGCCACCCGACACCGGCGACCTACGCCGCGACCTGCTCACCACGTTGCGCCACATGGCCGACTTCCTCGACGGTCCCACCGGCGAGGCCGTCCGCGGCCTGATGAGCGAAACCCTGCACGACCGCGAACTGGCCACCGTCGCCCGCGCCAAGATCCTCGACACCGCGCCCGCGCCATACCTGACGATCCTCACCCGCGCCGCCACCCGAGGCGAGATCCGCCCCCAGGCACTCCAGGACCACGTGGCGGCCGTCGCCCCCACCCTGCTCAGGCAACACTTCCTCATCCACGGCGCCCCCATCCCCGACGACGTCCTGACCAGGATCGTCGACGACGTCATGATCCCCCTGGTACGCGCCCCCGAGGAGCGGCCGACCCCGCCGAAAGCGCCTCAGCACCCGTAAAGCCCTGTCGATGTGCGGCGGTCGCGGTCGCCGGTGAGAATCCCGATATGAGCGAGCCCGTCCCCCTGCTGCTGTTCGGCGACCAGCTGGGTCGGCATTTCCACGGCGGCGAGCACCGGAACCGCGCGGTCGTGTTGATCGAGTCCACCACGGCGCTGGGTCGCCACCGGTACCACCGGCAGAAGCTGCACCTGGTGCTGTGTGCGATGCGTCGACTCGCCGCCGAACTCGGCGACCGCGCCACCCTGATCACCGCCGACAGCTATCGGGCCGGGCTCGACAGGTTCGGCCGTCCGGTCATGGTGCACGAACCCGGCTCGCATGCCGCGCAGCGGCTCGTCGAGGACCTGCGCGAAACCGGACACGTGACGGAGATCCTGCCGACGGCCGGATTCGTACTGTCCAAGACCGACTTCGCCGAGTGGGCGGGCGAGCGAAGCCGGTTCCTCATGGAGAACTTCTACCGCGACCAGCGCCGGCGGTTCTCGGTGCTGCTCGACCCGGACGGCCAGCCGGCCGGCGGACGGTGGAACCTCGACCGGGAGAACCGTCAACCACCGCCGAAGCAGTCGACGCTGGCCGTCCCCGCGCCCTACCAGCCACGCGAGGACGACGTCGACGAGCGGGTCCGCGCCGATCTCGACCGGCTGGTCGCCGACGGCCGCGTCGACCCGGTCGGCGTCGACGGCCCCCGGCTGTTCGCGGTGACCCACGACGAGGCACGACGCGCGCTGACCCGGTTCCTCGACACCCGGCTGTCCACGTTCGGGCCGCACCAGGACGCCGTGCTCGGCGAGGACTGGGCCATGTCCCACGCGCTGCTGTCGGTGCCCCTCAATCTCGGCCTGCTGGATCCGCTCGATGTCGTCGCCCAGGCCGAGGACCGGTACCGCGGCGGCGACGCGCCCCTGGCCAGCGTCGAGGGGTTCATCAGACAGGTGCTCGGCTGGCGGGAGTGGGTCTGGCACCTCTACTGGCACCTCGGACCGGACTACCTCAACCGCAACGCGCTGCGCGCCACCACGCCGCTGCCGGACTGGTGGACGGACCTGGACCCCGATCGGGTCACCGCGCGCTGCCTGCGAACGGCACTCGCCGGTGTTCGGGACCGCGGCTACGCCCACCACATCCAACGGCTCATGGTCCTGGGCAACCACGCGCTCCAGCGTGGCTACGACCCGAAAGCACTCACGCACTGGTTCGCCACCGCGTTCGTCGACGGCTTCCCCTGGGTCATGCCCGCCAACGTGATCGGCATGAGCCAACACGCCGACGGCGGCGTTGTCGCCACCAAGCCCTACGCCGCGGGCGGTGCCTACATCAACAGAATGAGCGACCACTGCCGCCCCTGTGACTACGACCCACGCAGCCGACTCGGCGACCGGGCGTGCCCGTTCACCGCCGGCTACTGGACCTTCCTGGACCGCAACGCCCATCGCCTGGCCGGCAACCACCGGATGACCCAGCCGCTACGGGCCCTGCGCCGACTCGAGGACCTGAAAGCCGTCGTGGAACAGGAACACCACCGAACCACCTTCTAGCCGAGCCCCGCCGGGTGGCGGGTGGAGCGGCTATCGTGCCAGGGTGAGCACCGACGAGCCCGTCACCCTGGTCGCGCTGGCGCGCGCGGCGGGGGTGTCGAAGACGACGGCGTCGGACTCGCTGCGTAACTCCGGTCGGGTGTCGCAGCGGACTCGGGAGCATGTGCTGTCCGTAGCGAATCAGCTCGGGTACTCGCCCAACCAGTCGGCGCGGTCGCTGCGCAAGGCGACCACCGGTGCGATCGGGCTGCACCTGCCCGAGATCCTGACCCGGTCCGAGTACTACATGTCCTTCGTGTTCGGTGTCGTCGAGCAGGCGGCGCGGCGCAACCACGACGTCACC
Source organism: Actinophytocola sediminis (assembly GCF_054779715.1). NCBI lineage: Bacteria > Bacillati > Actinomycetota > Actinomycetes > Pseudonocardiales > Pseudonocardiaceae > Actinophytocola > Actinophytocola sediminis. The sequence goes on from NZ_BAAGXS010000101.1 coordinate 31,602, forward strand.
TTGATCACCTCCCGGCACGTGCCGACGCACGGCGCGTTCCACCGCGTCGACGGCGTGGTGCTCGGCGACCCGCTGGAGACCGATCCCGTGGTCCGCGGCCTCATGGAGTCCATGGTGCCGATCGTCACCTGCGAGCGGTTCACCGGCGACGCCGAGCCCGCCGGCGTGGTGCTGTCCGACCACGGCGCCATGCTCGGCGAGTTGCTCGACCACCTCCGCGCCGCCGGGGCGCGCCGCGTCGCGCTGCTCGCGTCCAGTGCGGTCACCGACTGGGGCGCGACCCTGCAGCGCACCTACCGGGCCTGGTGCGCCGGCCACGGGCTGCCCGCGCTGCTGCGCGACATGCCGTACGGCTCGCCGACCACCGTGATGCAGGAGCACATCCGGGCGTTGCTGGCCGACGACCCGGGCATCGACGCCCTCGTGTGCGCGCCCGACGGCGCCGCCATGGCGGCATTGCCGGTGCTGCGCGCCGCGGGGCGCCGGATCGGCGCGGACGTGCTGCTCGCATCCTGTGTGGACAGTTCGGCACTCGAGCACGCCGATCCGCCGGTCACCGCGATCGACCTGCGGCCGCGCGAGGCCGGCGCGGCGTGCGCGCAGCTGCTCTTCGACGTCCTCGCGGGAGACACGCCCAGGGGCACGGTCCGCGCGCAGCCGATCGGCCTCGTCCAGCGGCGTTCTACCGCGCGCTGACCCCGTCCACCCGGCGCGGCAGCCGCCAGGGGTTGGCCGCCCGCAACGGCTCGGGCAGCGCGTCGTCCGGGACGTTCTGGTAGGCGACCGGGCGGGTGAAGCGCGCGAGCGCGCCGGCGCCGACGGAGGTCGTCGCGGGGGCGGTGGTCGCCGGCCAGGGGCCCCCGTGCTGCTGGGCCCAGCCGACCGCGACACCCGTCGGCCACTCGTTCACCGTCACCCGGCCGGCGAGCGCGGTCAGTCGTGCCACCAGGCGGGCGACCTCCGGGTCGTGCTCCTCGCTCATGACGGTCGCGGCGAGTGTTCCCGGCAACTGGGCGAGGGCGTGGTCGAGTTCGTCGGCACTCCCGTACTCGGTCACGACGGCCACCGGGCCGAAGCACTCCTCGAGCAGCCGGGATCCACTGTGGAGCTTCTCGATCGGCACGGACAGCACCGTCGCGGGGGCACTCCATCCCGTGTCGGGGCCGGCGAGCTGGGCGGTGACCGTGCCGCCGGTGGCCACCAGATCGTCGACCCCCGCGGTCGCCGCGGCCGCGATCTGTGAGGTCAGCAGCCAGCCGGTGGGTGCCAGTCGCTCCAACGCGGCCGCGACGCGCGCCGCGGCGTCGCTGCCGGCCGGGGCGAACAACAGGCCGGGTTTCGTGCAGTACTGGCCGGTTCCCCGGGTGAACGACTCGACGAAGCCGACGGCGAGATCGTCCATTCGCGACACCGCGGCGTGCGTAACGACCACCGGGTTGACCGTGCCCATCTCGGCGAACACCGGAATGACGACGGCACGTTCGTTGGCCATGCGCCACAACGCGAGCCCGGCCCGCTGGGACCCGGTGAACGCCACCGCCGCCGTGTGCGCCGAGCGCACCAGCCGCTCACCCGCGGCGAACCCGGAGACCAGCGCGAACACGCCGGCCGGGGCGCCCACGGCGGACAACGCGCCGAGGGCGAGGCGACCCAGCCGCTCGCTCAGCCGGGGATGCGCGGGGTGTCCCTTCACGACCACCGGACAGCCGGCCGCGAGCGCGGACGCCGTGTCGGTGCCCAGCACGCTGAAGGCGAACGGGAAGTTGCTCGCGCCGAACACCGCGACCGGACCGAGTGGCACCCCGGTCCTTGCCAGCCAGGGACTTCCGTTGTCCACCGTCACGTCCAAATAGGACCCTTCGACCGCGGCGTCGGCGTAGTACCGCAGCTGCCCCGAGGTGCGGGCGATCTCCATGCGCAGCCGGTCCTCGCCGAGCGCGGTCTCCTCGTCGGCGAGCCGGACCAGCTCCTCGACCGTGTCCGGCACGTCCAGCGCGTCGGCGATCGCGTACCACCACCCGGCTCGCTTCGCGGGTGCGGTCGCCGCGACCGCCGGCGCGGCCGCCGCAGCCGCGCTCAGCGCCGCGTCGACCTCGGCGGCGGTACTGGTGGCGACCTCGCCGACCGCCCGGCCGGTGCGAACGTCGTAGCTGGGTTGGGCTGCTGGGGTTGTCATCGGGGCTCCTTCGCGGACAGGGACTGCCAGGTGGCCGGCGACACCTGGCACGGGCCGCCCGCGTGCACGTCCAGGCGGCGGTCGGCCACGTCCAGGCCGATCGTCGCGAGACTCTCCCAGCGGGTGTGCGGCGGCAGGGCGGGATCGGGGTGCGCGCACACCGGCGCACCGTCCGCGCGGTGGGCGCGCAGCGCGTCGACCCTGGCGGCCCGGTCCACCGCACCCAACGCGCCGATCCGGTCGCGCAACAACGCCAGGCGTTCGAACGTGGTCGACAGCAGCGCGGTGGTCCGCTCCCCCTCGGCCAGCCGTGGGTCGAGAAAGTGGTTGGTGTGTAACAGGAAATCGTCGGCCGGTAACTCGGCCACGCCGTCCGGGCTCAGTTCCAGACAACGCGCGTCGTCGATCGTGACGACCGTCAACGCCGAGGACGCGGACAGCCGCGCGGACCGCGCCAGCTCGACCGCGTCGTCCACAGTGGTCGCCTCGTCCAGGATCCGACGAGCCACGACGTGCACGGGCACCCCGATGCCGGCGTGGTCGGACCCGTGCCGGAGCACGTTGAAGTGCAGCCCCAACCCCGCGCTGTTGACCCCGATCTTCCCGACGACGCCGAACTCGGTGAACGTGCACACCCGGAAACCGGTCCTGGGCCGAATCGAGCGCAGCACCATGGCGTGGCGCAACGTGTCGTGCCAGTCCCAGGTCTGCACGGTGCGCGGCGCCGCCCCACCGCCCGGCAGCACCACCGACGTCGTGCAGTCGCCCTCACCGGTGACCCCGGCGGCGGCCAGGATCTCCGTCCGGCCGTTCAGCGCGCCCACCTGCCACGGCGCCAGGCCCGCACCCGCGGCGACGTCGTCGATCTCGTCGGCGAGCAGGGGCGCCCACGACCGCGTCTCGGTCAGTGCGCGCTCACCCCAGTCGCGCACCTGGTCCCGGCGCACCCCCAGGGCGGCGAACAGCTCGGCGTAGCCGGTGAACGTGCGCTCGATCTGGGCCCGCCAGACGGTGCCGAACTCCCGGCCGTGCTCGGTGCTCTCCGGGATCATCGCGCGCTCGACAGCACCGCGTCCCACGCCAACTCCGAGGCCAGCGTGCCGAGCCCGGCCGCGGTGCCGACCAGGTCCACCTCGTCGGTGGTCAGCGCGAACAGGGTGTCGCCGTCGAGCTCGGTGTGGAACGGCTGGATGGCCCGGTGCATCGAGCTGTGCACCTGGACGCCGAGCTGGCGCAGCGCGACGTCGGTCAGCCGGACGTTGGTCACGAGCACGGTGAGCGTGGTGTTGCCGGCGGGCGTGGCCACCGGCGCAGGCGACGCGTAGTCGATCGAGGGATGGCGGCGCTCGCCGGTCTGCTGGTCGTAGTTGCCGCGCACCACCCGGCCGTCCCGGTCGACGATCACGCCGACCGCGTTGACCACCGTCGCGACGAGTACCTTCGCCTCGCCGAACGTGCCGAACGCGGCGCCCTGGCCGGCGAACTCGGCCCGACTGAAGTCGATCTTGCCGACGGACGCGGAGCGGCCGGCGCCGCAACGCCCGACCGGGAACCGCCCCTCGACGGCGTTGTTCAGCGCCGCGCGCCCGAGCGCGGTGTCCGGGGAGATCGCGGTCTCGCGGGTGGAGAAGTCGTAGACGACCGCGCCGGACACGTGCTGCAGCGCCGCCCAGTGCGTGCGGTTCTCGACCCGGTGCAGCAGCTCGGTGCTCACCCCGGCGGCCGCTTCCAGCCCGTACACCGACCCGCCGGCGAGCACGATCGCGTGGTGGAACTCGTATCCGCCCGACAGCCCGACCGCGCCGCCGCGCGCGTCGACCGCGGTACGCGCGCCCTGGGGCAGGTGGATCACCGTGCAGCCCGTCGGGCCCTCGGCGTACTCGGCCGTGCCCACGTACACGCCGGGGAGGTCGAAGGCCACCGTGTCCCGGCCGGGGCTTGGCTGCGGGACCAGCGGCAGGTCGTCGTTGGTCACCGCGCCCGGCGCGAAGGCCGACCGCCTGGCCAGCCGGGGCGGATCGCTGGTCATATCGCCTCCATGAGTTGACGGGAGTACTCGTGTGCTGGCGTGCCGTAGAAGACGTGCGTGTCGGCGGTCTCCACCACCTCGCCGTGGCGCATCACCGCGATCCGGTCCGCGACGTAGCGCACCGCGGCGAGGTCGTGGCTGACGAACAGCGCGGCGAAGGCGAACTCCGCGCGCAGGTCCTTGACCAGGTTGAGGATCTGCGCCTGCACCGACACGTCCAGCGCGCTCACCGCCTCGTCGAACACGACGAACGGCGGCCGGGTGATCAGCGCCCTGGCGATCGACACCCGCTGACGCTGCCCGCCGGAGAGCTCGTGCGGGTAGCGCTGCGCGAACGACGGGTCGAGCCCGACCTGCTCCAGGGTCGCCGCGGCGCGGTGTGCCTGCTCGGCCTTGCTCGTGGCGCCGAGCACGGCCAGCGGCTCGGCGACGCAGTGCCCGACCCGCATGCGCGGGTTGAGCGACCACTGTGGATGCTGCGGCACCGCCTGCATCCGGCCGGCCAGCTCGCGCCGCCGCCTCGGGAACGGCCGCCCATCGAACCGCACCGAGCCCGTCGTCGGGGCCCGCAGTCCCAGCGAGACCATGGTCGTGGTCGTCTTCCCCGAGCCGGACTCCCCCACCAGCCCGAGGATCTCCCCGGCCTCCAGGCGCAATGACACCCCGCGCATGGCGTGCACGTGCCGGCGGCGCCACGGCGGTCCGGCGGTGAACACGACGCCGACGTCGTCGAGTTCCAGAATCATCGGCCGACCCCCACGGTCTCGTCCGCCCGGTGACACAGCACGTCGCGGTCCCGCACGCTGCTCAGCGCCGGGCGGTGCGTGCCGCAGGAGTCGAGCACCTCCGGGCAGCGCGGGGCGAACGCACAGCCCTCGACCGACCCGGTCAGCACCGGGGGCTGGCCGGGGATCGACACGAGCCGCTCGCCCTCGCCGGCCACGCCGGGCACGGCCCGCACGAGCGCGGCCGTGTACGGGTGCCGGGGAGCGCGCAGGACGCCGTCGGCCGACCCGGACTCGACGATCCGGCCGCCGTACATCACGACCACCCGCGAGCACCGCTTGCCGACGGCCGTCAGGTCGTGGCTCAGCCACAGGATGGTGGTCCCGACCTCGGCGGTAAGAGTAAAGATCACGTCGAGCACGTCCTCGCGGATCTGGCTGTCCAGCGCCGCGGTCGGCTCGTCGGCGACCAGGATCTCCGGCTCGCAGGCCATCGCCATCGCGATCGCCACCCGCTGGGCCATCCCGCCGGAGAGTTGGTGCGGGTAGGACCTGGCCACCCGCGCCGGATCCGCGAGCCGGACCCGGTCCAGGTGGGCCAGCACGTCCGCGCGGGTGCCGTGACCACGCAACGCGAGCGCCATCTGCCGGCCGACCGGCATGGTCGGGTCGAGCGTGCCGATGGGCTCCTGGAAGACGAACCCCAGCCGGTTGCGCCGCAGGGCACGCAGCTCCTTGGCCGGCAGCCGGTGCACCGCGGCGCCGGCGATGCGGACCTCGCCGCCGACGACGCTGGCCGAGGAGGGCAGCAGCCCACCGACGGCAACGCCGAGCGTCGACTTGCCCGATCCGCTCTCGCCGACGATGCCCACGGTCTCCCCCGGCGCCACGCGCAGCGCCGCGCCGTCCAACGCCCGGACCGTCCGGCCGCCCGATTCGTAGTCCACGACGAGGTCGTCGATCTCGAGTATCGCCTTCATCGGAGTACGCGCGCCTCCCTGGGTTCGAGGCCGTCCCGCAGGCCGTCGCCGAACACGTTGATGGCCAGGATCGCCACGACCAGCACGATCCCGGGACCGATGACCAGCCACGGCGCGGTGAGCAGGTAGGTGCTGCCCTGCTGGATCAGCGCGCCGAGCGAGGACTGCGGCGGCTGCACCCCGAACCCGAGGAAGCTCAGCCCGCCCTCGACGAGGATGCCGACGGACAGGGCGTAGGTGCCCTGGACGGCGATCGTGCCGGACACGTTCGGCAGCACGTGCCGGAACAGGATGCGCGGCCACCCGGCGCCGCTGACGATCGCGGAGGTGACGTAGTCGCGCTGCGCCACGGTCACCGCGGCGGCGCGCACCAGCCTGGTCATCAGCGGGATGGTGATCAGCACGATGCTGCACATCGTCGCCACCAGGCCGGGACCGACCACCGCGGCGACCAGGATGGCCAGCACGATCGTGGGGAACGAGTACAGCACCTCGACCAGCCGCATGACGATCTCGCCGAGCCAGCCGCCCCAGTAGCCGGCGGCCATGCCGAGCAGGGTGGCGAGCACGGCGGTCACCAGCACCGCGAGCGTCGAGAGCAGCAGCGTGGTGCCGATCCCCTCGAACAGCCTCGGCAGCACCGAGCGCCCGAGCTGGTCGGTGCCCAGCAGCCACTCCCCGCCCGGCGGCGCCAGCCGCGGTCCGGCGATCGCGTCCGGCCGGCCGCCGATGCCGAACACCGTCCCGACGACCGTGACGAGCACCAGCACCGCGAGACACCCCAGGCCGGCCCTGGTCAGCCAGTCCGCTCTGCGCCACCAGGTCACGACGTCCTCCCCGACCTCGACGCCGTGCCGAACCGGGGGTCGAGCACCCCGGCCACCGCGTCGGTCAACACGGTCATCACGACGAACACCACGGCCGCGAGCAGCACCCCGGCCTGTACCACCGCGTAGTCCCGCCGGCCGACCGCCTGCACCACATAGGAGCCGACGCCCGGCAGGTTGAACAGGTACTCGATGATCACCGCGCCGCCGAGCAGGTAGGCGGTGATCGTGGTGAGCACCGTGATCACCGGGATAGACGCGTTGCGCAGGACGTGGCGGGCGACGATGAACCCGGGGCTCTCGCCGCGCGCGACCGCGGCCGTGATGTAGGGCTCCACCAGGACGTTCAGCACCGCGTCCCGGGTGGTCCGCGCGGTCACCGCGATGACGAAGACCGACAGCACGGCCGCCGGCAGCACCATCGCCGCCAGGTTCGCGCCGGGGTCCTCGCCGAAGGGCACGTAGCCGCCGACCGCGAGTCCCAACCTGGAGAACAGGAACACCACCAGGCTGCCGAGCACGAACTCGGGCACGCTGACCCCGAACCCGCTCACCAGCCGGCCGAACGCGCCGCCGCCGCGGCGGCCGGCCCGGATCGCGGTGAGCACGCCGAGCGGGATGCCGATCAGCACCGCGGCCGCGATCCCGAGGAGGGTGAGCTCGGCGGTCACCGGCAGGCGCAACCCGAACTCGGTGGTCACCGGCTCGCCGCTGATCATCGAGATGCCGAAGTCACCCTGTAGCGCCGTGCCCAGCCACAGCCCGTACTGCACAAGGACGTTCTGGTCGAGCCCGTACTTCGCGCTGACCTCCGCCTTCTCCGCCGCGCTGGCGAAGGGACCGAGGACGACCTCGGCGAACCCGCCCGGCATCAGCCGCGACGCCGTGAAGATCAGCAGCGAGATCAGGAACAGGGTGACGACAGCGCTCAACAGCCGCCGCAGCCACCAGGAGAACAGCCGCACACCCCGCCCCTTTCGCTACTTGGTGAGCAGTCGGAAGTCGGCGATGGCGCGCAGCAGGTTGCCGTACCCCTCGCTCTTGTACAGGGTGGGGCTCACCGCGTCGGTCCGGTGGCCGATCAGCGCCGGCCGGGTGACCAGCGGGATCATCTGCGCGTCGGTGTCCACCGCGGCGCACAGCTCCCGCAGCGCGGTCGCCCGCTCGGTGCCCTCCGGCGTGGCGAGCGCGGTGGTGATCGCCGTGTTCAGGTCCGGGTTCGGTGCCATGAAGCCGACGTTGAAGCCGGCCGACTCCGGGTTCCACCACTGCGGCACCATGCCCGCGTCGGCGTAGCCGGCGAACCACGACATGGCGGCGTCGAACTTCGCGGGCACCTCCCCGTAGACCTTGCCCGCCCAGCTGCCCTCGTCCAGCTGCTCGATCGACACCTCCACGCCGATCTCGGCCAGCTGCTGCTGGATCACCTGGGCGATGGCGGGCGCGGGTTCGGTGGAGAACACGGCCAGCGAGAACGTCAGGTCCGTCGCGCCGGCCTCGGCCAGCAGCGCTCGGGCGCGGTCGAGGTCCTCGGTGGCCGAGGGCAGCGCCGCCGGGTCGCAGGCGTCGGGCAGTCCGGCCGGGGTGACCGCGGTGGGCTTGCCGAGATCGTTCAGCGCCGTCTTCGCGATGCCCGCCCGGTCCATGGCGATGTTGAGCGCCATCCGCACCCGCTGGTCGGCGAACTTCCCGCCGGGGGCGTTGCTGTTGAGCATGAGGTAGTAGAAGTCGGTGGTGGACTGGCTGCCCACGCTGGCGCCCCGCACGCCGCCGAGCAGGTCGGGCGCGTCCACGTTGCCCAGCGCCACCAGGTCGGCGCTGCCGTTCTGCAGTGCGGCGATCCTGGACTGCTCCTGGGCGGCGATGGCGATGTTCACCGTGTCGACGGCCGGCTTGTCCTTGGCCCAGTACCCCTCCCGGCGGGTGAACCGCCACGAGACGTCCTGGCGGTGTGCCTCGACCACGAACGGCCCGGTGCCCAGCATGGTCGTGGCCAGGTCGACCGAGCCGTCGGTGACCTCCGTCATCGGCAGGACCGCGGCGGGCGTGTTCGCGAGGGCGGCGAGAAACGGGGAGTACGGCCGGTCCAGCGTGACCTCGACGGTCCGCTCGTCGACCGCGGTGACCGCGCGCACCGGGCCGATCTGCGCGCGCCAGACGCCCTCGCCGGTGCGTAGCCGGTCGAGGCTGCCGACCACGTCCTCAGCGGTCAGCGCGCGGCCGTTGGAGAACGTCACTCCGTCACGCAGGTGGAAGACGTAGGTCGTGTCGTCGGGCATGTCCCAGCTCTCGGCGAGCGCGGGCTCGATCGTGAAGTCGGGGCCGACGGTCACCAACGTCTCGTACACCAACGACATCAGCTGCCAGGAGACGGCGACGTCGGCCAGCTGCGGGTCCAGTCCGCTCGCGGCGCCGCTGTCCACCGGAATCTGGAGGTCGAGGGTGCCGCCAGCGGTCACCGCCGAGTCGGCCACCGCGAGGTAACCGGGTTGTTGCTCGCCGGTGGGCGCCGCGCCACCCGCGCCCGCGGAGCACGCCGCGAGCGCGGTGACGGCCGCCACGGCACAGAACAGTTTGCGGATCCCCATCGGACCTCAGCTTTCCTGGTCAACCTGCACACTGTGACGCCGCGTGACCGTCGGCTCGAACCGCCATGAGTTGCCGGAACGTTCCGACATGGGCAGTGATTAAACGATGGCCCACCGCTCACGTCAAGGCATCGGCCACAGGATTAACCAGATCATTGACCGGAACGACCTGCGCGGCTAACGTCCGAACGCGGTTGCCGGAACGTTCCGGCGTTACCCGTTCGATCCAGGGAGTCGCAGGTGACGGACAGTCGCGAAACACATCCGCTCGCGCCGCTGAGCGCCGAGGAGATCACCGACGTGCGGAAGATCCTCGATGCCGGCGGCGTGCTGCGGGCGGCGACCCGCTTCTCCTACGTCGGGCTGGCCGAGCCGGCCAAGGCCGACGTGGCCCGCCACGAACGCGACGGCTCCCCGGTGCCCAGGACCGTCCGCGCGCTGCTGCTCGACATCGAGACCGGCGCCGCGGAGGACGTCCTGGTCAACCTGACCGACCGCGCCGTGGCCGCCAGGACGCCGATCGACCCGGCGCACGGGCAGGTCCCGGTGCTCGCCGAGGAGCACGACCTGGTGCGCGAGATCATGGCCGCCGACGACGGCTGGCGCGCGGCGTTGGGCCGCCGCGGCATCGACGATCCGGCGCAGGTGTACCTGGCCGCGCTGTCGGCCGGCCGGTTCGAGTCCACCGCCGACGGTGGGCGGCGGATGGTGCGGGTGCTCGCCCACTGGCGGCCCGAGGAGTCCACGATGGTCTGGGCGCATCCGGTCGACGGCCTGGTCGCCTACGTCGACCTCATCGAGCGTTCGGTGCGCGAGATCGTCGACACCGGCGCCGTGCCGATCCCCCAGGAGTCCGGTGACTACGACACCGAGGAGGTGTCCGGGCCGCCGCGCACCTCGCTGCGGCCGATCGAGATCACCCAGCCGGAAGGCCCGAGCTTCACGCTGACCGACAACCTCCTGCGCTGGGAGAACTGGAGCCTGCGCCTCGGCTACGACATGCGTGAAGGTCTGGTGCTGCACCGGATCGGCGTCACCGACGGCGGGCGCGAGCGGCCGGTGGTGTACCGGGCGTCGGTCGCCGAGATGCTCGTGCCCTACGCCGACCCGGGGCCGGTCCGGTTCTGGCAGAACTACTTCGACACCGGCGAGTACCAGCTGGGCCGGCTCGCCAACTCGCTAGAGCTGGGCTGCGACTGTCTCGGCGAGATCACCTACGTCGACGCCGTGGTGGCCGACGGCGCAGGCGACCCGGAGACGATCACCAACGCGATCTGTATCCACGAGGAGGACGTCGGCGTGCTGTGGAAGCACACCGACCCGGCCAACGGCAGCCGGCAGACCCGGCGCCAGCGGCGGCTGGTGATCTCGTTCTTCGTCACCGTCGGCAACTACGACTACGGGTTCTACTGGTACCTCTACCTCGACGGCACGATCGAGCTCGAGTGCAAGGCCACCGGCATCGTGTTCACCGCGAGCCACGACGAGCGGATCGCGCCCTACGCCTCGGAGGTGGCGCCCGGTCTCGCGGCGCCCTACCACCAGCACCTGTTCAACGTGCGGCTGGACATGTCGGTCGACGGGGCCACCAACGCGGTGGACGAGGTGGAGGTGGAGCGGGTGCCGATGAGTGCGGACAACCCGCACGGCAACGCGTTCCGCCGCAGTAGCCGCCGCCTCAGCACCGAGCGGGAGGCGCAGCGCACGGCCGCGCCCGAGCGGGGCCGGGTCTGGCACATCGTGAACCCGCAGCGGCGCAACCGACTCGGCGCGTCGCCGGCGTATGTCCTGACACCGCAGGGACTTCCGGTGCTCCAGGCGGCCGAGGGCTCGTCGATCCACGGCCGGGCCACCTTCGCCACCAAGCACCTGTGGGTCACCCGGTTCGACGAGACCCAGCGCTACCCGGCAGGTGACCTGGTGAACCAGAGCCCGCCGGGCGCCGGGCTGCCCGCCTACACGGCGGCCAACCGGGACATCGACGGCGCGGACATCGTGGTGTGGCACACCTTCGGCCTGACCCACTTCCCCAGGACGGAGGACTGGCCGGTGATGCCGGTCGACACCTGCGGCTTCACGTTGAAGCCGGCGGGTTTCTTCGACCGCAACCCGACCCTCGACGTGCCGGCACCCTCGGGCCGGCACTGCCATCCGGCGTAGGTCGTGCACGAGTTCGCGCGGTACGCCGCGCCCTCGCCGGCGCACGAGGTGGAGCTGGTGCGGGCCAACCCCTTCGCCCTGGTGGTCAGCGCACCGCCCGGCGGTCCGCCGGTCGCCTCCCACCTCCCGGTCATCCTCGCCGAGGGGGAGCACGACCGGCTGCGGGGCGCGACCCTGTTCGGCCACCTGGCCCGCGCCAACCCACAGTGGCAGTCGTTCGGCCAGGAGCTGCTGCTCGTGTTCTCCGGCCCACACGGGTACGTCTCCCCGACGGCCTACGGCTACACCCCAGCCGTGCCAACCTGGAACTACGCCGCCGTACACGTGACCGGCACCGTCGACCTCCTCACCGACCGCGCCGCGACCCTCGACGTCGTCGAGAACACCGTGCGCGCACTCGAAGCCCCCCGCACCCCGTCCTGGAACCTGACCTCCTCCCGCGAAAAGTTCGAGTCCCTGATCGACGGCATCGTGGCCTTCCAGGTCAACGTCCACTCCGTACACAGCAACTTCAAGCTGAGCCAGGACATGCCACCCGACGTCCGCGCCCGAGTCCGCACCAACCTCCGCGCCCACCACCACAACGCGGTGGCCGACTTAATGCCCTGAATGAGGCATTGACGACGTTCAACGTCTCATATGAGGCATTCAGGGCTCATAGCCGGTTGACGTGATTGACGATCCGGTAGAAGACCCGGACCGGATCCTTGACGAGTGCGTAAATGGATTCCGTCATCATGCACGGCCAGGTCGTGCCGCACTTCTTGCACTGTCCCAGTGTCGATGACTCGTGCTCGGCGATCAGGCCGCGGATCACGGTGGTCAGGTCCGGAATCACTTTGCGAACCAACTCGTGCTGCTCGTCATTCCAGTCATCGAACTGCACGAGGTACTCGATCTCGTCCAGCTGGCGGTAGATGTCGGTGCGCAGCAAGCAGTACGCCTGGTCAAGCACCGGCGAGATGGCGGTCATGGTTACCTTTCGTCCCGGCGAGGCACCATGCTTCGCCGACACTGCTACTTCAGCAATTTCTGTTGGGACAATCAACGGGCCTGATCGGGGGATTGTTGCGTGCGGCACCTGAAATTGCCACGGCACAGCCCTAGCATCCTCGTTGTGCCCACCAGGGGGGATGCCATGCAGGATCAGGAACCCACGATACGCAGCCGGGAACTGGGCGACGGCCTCCGGCTGGCCATGGAACGCGCCCAACTCAACGGCAAGCAGGTCGCCACTCGGTTGGGCTGGTCGCCGAGCCGGGTGTCCCGCCTGCTCACCGGCCGGCGCGGCGCCGACGAACTGGAGCTCGCATCGTTCCTCGGTCTGTGCGGAGTGAAGGGCTCGGAGCGCAAGCGCCTGCTGAACCTGTGCCGGGAGCAGGACACCAGGAGCTGGTTCCAGCAGTTCGGCTCGCGGATCCCCAAACAGGTCCGCACCTACGTCGACCACGAGAACAGGGCCACCACGATCACCGACTTCAAGGCGCTGGTGATGCCAGGAATCCTGCAGACCGATGAGTACGCCCGAGCGTTGTTCGCGCGATCGGCGACGGTGCCGGCGAACGAGATCGACGACCGAGTGGTCGCCCGCGCCGGGCGAAAAACGATCTTCAGCCGGCATGACCGGCCCGAGTGCGCCTTCCTCATCCATGAGTTCGTGCTTCGGCTCCCGGTCGGTGACCACGAGGTGATGTCCGAGCAACTACACCACCTCCTCCGGATGACCGTGCGCCCGTACATCACGATCCGGGTGATCCCGGCCGCGTTCGGCGCGCACGCCGGCTTGGCCGGCTCGTTCATCCTGTTGGAGTCCCACGAGTACAAGCCGGTGGTCTACCTGGAGGGTGAGACCTCGGGCGTGTTCCTGGAGAAGCCCGAGGAGATCGCGGCCTACCGCGACGTCGTTAAGGAGTTGGCCTCAGCCGCGCTCGACGAGGCAGAATCGAAGGAGCTGATTGCCACCGTGGCAATCGAGCAGTACGCAGATCGAGAGGACCACCATGACCAGGCCTGACCTGGGCATCACCTGGCGTAAGAGCTCCTACAGCAACGGCGAAGCCGCCTGCGTCGAAGTCGCCCCCACCCCACCGGGCGTCGCCGTGCGTGACTCCAAACGCCCCACCGGCCCCACCCTCGCCTTCGACCACCGGCCCTGGCACCTCTTCCTCGCCACCTTCTGACAGGGCACTCGAGTTATCCACAGGCGAGCGAACTGGTCTTTGGTGATTCACGTGGGTTGCCGACGATCAGGACATGCGACGAGGAGAATGGGCTCACAGCCCACAGCTGTTGATCAAGCACAGCCGTCACGGCGCTGTCGCCGTGTCGACGTTGAACCAGTTGGGGGTGCCGCCACGCACCGCCTATCGCCGATGCGTGCCAGGCGGGCCGTGGCAGCGGCCACTTCCCGGCATCGTCGTGTTGAGCAACAGCCCACCGAGCCGTCGGCAACTGATCGAGGCCGCCCTGCTGTACGCCGGTGAGCAGGCGATGGTGACCGGCATCGAAGCATGCCGACAGCACGGCCTCAAGAACCTGCCGGACGACACATCGGTGCACCTGCTGCTACCGGCCGACCGCAAGATCATCAGCTGCGACTACGCGATCATCGAACGAACCACGCGCCTGCCGGAGCCCGTCGCCCGCGACGGCATACCGGTCGCGCCGCTGAGCCGGTCGGTGCTCGACGCGTGTCGACGGCTACGCGCGCACGAGCCGGTGAGCGCGATCATCGCCGAAGCGGTCCAGCGCAAACGCCTCCATCCGGACCACCTGCGCGACGAGTTGGAGAAGGGAAGTCAACGCGGCAGCTCAGTACCGCGCGAAGTGCTCCGCGACATCGCCGCCGGCGCACGTTCGGTCGCGGAGATCGACGCGATGCGGATCTGGGCACGAACCGGGCTTACTCCGCTGGTCTGGAACTACGAGCTGTTCGATGCCAGCGGGGCATTCATCGCCCGTCCGGACGCCTGGTGCCCCGAAGTCGGCCTTGCCTGGGAAATCGACTCGTACGAGTTCCATTTCACCAAGAACGAGTACGCGCGAACGATCGAACGAAACGCCCGCTACGCAGCGAACGGGATCGTGGTCCTGCAAACCCTGCCACGGCGACTCCGAACCGACCCGGACGCAGTGGCCGCGGAGCTGATCGCGGCCCACCAAGCCGCCGCCCGACACCCTCTCCCCGAGGTCTCCATCCGACGTCCGTGAACTGCCCTGAATGCCTCATTCGGGGCGTTCAACGTCCTCAATGAGGCATTCAGGGCCTTCAGCGGTAGGCGGGGACGCCGGTCATGGTCTGGCCGATGACCAGGGTGTGGATCTCGGCGGTGCCCTCGTAGGTGAGCACGGACTCGAGGTTGTTGGCGTGGCGCAGGGGGGCGTAGTCCAGGGAGATGCCGTTGGCGCCCAGGATGGTGCGGCACTCCCGGGCGATCGAGATCGCCTCCCGGACGTTGTTCAGCTTGCCGACGCTGATCTGTTCGGGGCGGATCCGGCCGGCTTCCTTGAGGCGGCCAAGGTGCAGGGCGAGCAGCATCGCGGTGTTCAGCGCGACGCCCATGTCGGCGAACTTGCGTTGGGTCAGCTGGAAGCCGCTGACCTGCCGGCCGAACTGCACCCGGGTGTCCGCATAGGACAGTGCGGCAGCGAGGCAGTCGCGAGCCGCGCCCACCGCGCCGAACAGGATGCCGAACCGGGCCTCGTTCAGGCACGACAGCGGCGCGGACAGGCCCGTGGCCGCCGGCAGGCGCGCCGAGTCGGGCAGCCGCACGCCGTCCAGCCGCAACTCCGAGGTGACCGATGCGCGCAGTGACAGCTTGTGCTTGATGTCGACGGTGGTGAAACCCGGCGTGCCGCGCGGCACCAGGAAACCACGCACACCGTCCACTGTGGACGCCCACACGGTTGCGATGTCGGCGATGCCGCCGTTGGTGATCCACGTCTTCGTGCCGTCGAGTACCCAGTCGCCGCCGTCGCGCACGGCCCGTGTGCGCATGCCGGCCGGGTCGCTGCCGAAGTCGGGCTCGGTCAGCCCGAAGCAGCCGATCGCCGTACCCGCCGCCAGCCGGGGGAGCCACTCCAGCTTCTGGTCCGCCGAGCCGTAGCGCCAGATCGAGAACATCGACAGCGATCCCTGTACCGACACGAAACTGCGCAGTCCGGAGTCTGCGGCCTCCAGCTCGAGGCACGCCAGGCCGTAGCCGACCGCGTCGACCCCGGCGCAGCCGTAGCCGTCCAGGTGCATGCCGAGCAGCCCGAGCTTGCCCAGTTCCGGCACCAGCTCCCGCGGGAAGTGCGCGTTCTCGAACCACTCCGCCACGTGCGGGCGCACGCGGTCGGCGAGGAACCGGCCGACCGTGGCCTGGATGGCGCGCTCCTCGTCGGTCAGCACCGACGAGATGTCCAGCAGGTCGAGCGGGTCGTAGGTCATCCAAGCTCCTTGGTGATCTCGTCGGTGTGCGCGCCGAGCCGGGGCGGTGGCCGCCGGTAGGTGGGCGGGGTGCGCGACAGGCCGATCGGGCTGGCGACCACGTCGACCTCGCCCAGCGGCACCCGTGGGCGCAGTTCCAGGTCCTCGGCGAGGTCGAACGCGGCGGCCAGGTCGTTGACCGGGCCACACGGCACGCCCAACGGGGTCAGCAGGTCGAACCACTCCCCGGCCGTGCGCCTCGCCAGCCGCTCGGCGAGCACCGCGGCCAACTCGGCGACGTGCGCCACCCGGTCGGTGTTGGTCGCGAACCGGGGATCGGCGGCGAGGTCGAGTGCCGCCCACAGTCGGGCGAACTGGCGGTCGTTGCCGACGGCGACGACGATCGGGCGGTCCGCGGTGGCGAACACCTCGTACGGCGCGATCGAGGGGTGCCGGTCGCCGAGGATGCCGGGCACCACATCCGCCATCGTGTAGCCGGCGCTCTGGTTCACCATGCTGGACAGCAGACACGTCAACAGGTTCACCTCGACGAGCTGGCCCTCACCACTGGTCTCGCGCTCCCGCAGCGCGGCGAGGATGCCCACCGCCGCGTGCAGCCCGGTCACCACGTCGACCAGCGCGACGCCGGTCTTCACCGGCCGGCCGGGCTCGGGTCCGGTGACGCTCATCAACCCGCCAACCGCCTGCACCAGCAGGTCGTAGCCGGGCAGCGCCGCGCCCGGCCCGGCGCCGAAGCCGCTGATCGAGCAGTACACCAGGCGCGGGTTGATCTCCTTGAGGTCCGCATAGGACAGTCCGAAGCCGGCCATCGTGCCCGGGCGGAAGTTCTCCACCAACACGTCCGCGCGGCCCACCAGCGCACGCACCCGGTCGGTGTCGCGGCGCAGGTCGGCGGCGAAGGACCGTTTGTTCCGGTTGACCGACAGGAAGTAGGTGGCCTGCTCGCCGGCGAACGGCGGTCCCCAGGCCCGGGTCTCGTCGCCGGTGACCGGGTGCTCGACCTTGATCACGTCGGCGCCGAGGTCGGCCAGCATCATCGTGGCGTACGGCGCGGCCAGTACCCGGCTGAAGTCGGCGATCACGACCCCGGAGAGAGCGGACATGCTGGCGATGATGCTGGACGGCCGCCGAACCCACACTGGCCGAGATGTCCAGTCGTCAGCCACGCGAACCGCCGATCCGGCCATCGACCCCATCGCACCGGCGCTGGTTCGCTGACGCCATGACCGTCGACTCCCCCACCGGCGGACCCGGCCTCGCCCAGGTCCGGCACGTCCGTACCGAGCTGCCCGGCCCGCGTTCCCGGGCGCTGCTCGACCGCCGCGACGCCGCACTCCCCGCCGGCCTCGGCTCGGCGCTGCCGGTGTTCGTCGAGTCCGCTGGCGGCGGGGTCGTCGTGGATGTGGACGGCAACTCCTTCATCGACCTCGGCAGCGGTATCGCCGTGACGACCGTGGGCAACGCGGCGGCCGCGGTGACCTCGCGGGCCACCGAGCAGCTACAGAACTTCACCCATACGTGTTTTCTGGTGAACCCGTACGAGTCGTATGTGGCCGTGTGTGAGCGGCTCAACGAGCTCGCCCCGGTGCCGGGACCGGCGCGGACCGCGCTGTTCAACACCGGTTCCGAAGCGGTCGAGAACGCGGTCAAGGTGGCCCGCGCGGCCACCGGCCGGCCGGCGGTGGTGGCCTTCGACCACGCCTACCACGGCCGGACCCTGCTGACCATGACGCTGACGGCGAAGAACCACCCGTACAAGCACGGTTTCGGGCCGTTCGCCACCGAGGTGTACCGGGCGCCCATGGCCTACCCGTACCGCTGGCCGACCGGGCCGGACAACTGCGCCGTCGAGGCCGCCGACGCGCTGGCCGACCTGCTCGACCGCCAGGTCGGCGCGGACAACGTGGCCGCCGTGCTGATCGAGCCGATCCAGGGCGAGGGCGGGTTCGTCGTGCCGGCGCCCGGGTTCCTGCCGAGGGTCGCGCGGCTGTGCCGTGACCGCGGCGTCCTGCTGATCGCCGACGAGGTGCAGTCCGGCATCGCCCGCACCGGCGCCTGGTTCGCCTGCGAGCACGAGGACATCCAGCCGGATCTGGTGGCCACCGCCAAGGGCCTCGGCGGCGGCCTGCCGATCGCGGCGGTGACCGGACGCGCGGAGCTCATGGACGCCGTCCCCGCCGGCGGCCTCGGCGGGACCTTCAGCGGCAACCCGGTGGCCTGCGCGGCGGCGCTCGGCGTGTTCGAGGAGATCGAGAACCACGGCCTGCTGGCCCGTGCGAGCGACATCGGCGAGACCATGCTGGCCGCGCTGCACGGCCTGCGCGCGGACCACGACGTCGTCGGCGACGTGCGCGGCCGCGGTGCCATGGTCGCGATCGAACTGGTGGCCGGCGGCGGCGACACCGCGCCCGACGCCGCGCTCACCGGCCGGATCGTCCGCCGCTGCCACGAACAGGGCGTGCTGGTGCTCACCGCGGGCAGCTACGGCAACGTGCTGCGGCTGCTGCCCCCACTGTCCATATCGGCCGCCCTGCTCACCGAAGGGCTCGCCGTGCTGCGCGCCGCCGTCGCCGCCGAGTGCTCCTGACCCCAGGCGACCAGCGCGAGCAGTAGCTCCGCGCGCACGTGCGCGGAGTCCAGGTCGACGTCCAGCAGGTGCCGGATCCGGTCCATCCGGGCGCGCAGGGTGTGCCGGTGCACGCCCAACGCCGCGGCGGCGGCCTCGACGTGACCGTGGTGTTCGAGGAACGCCCGCAGCGTGGCCACCAGGTCCGAGCCCGTCTCCCGGTCGGCGTCGGCCAGCGGGCGCAGCCGGATCTCGGCCAGCTCCGCCAGCGCGGCGTGCGCCTGCGGCGTGGCGGCCAGCACCTGCCCGGCCAACGACTCGAACCGCACCAGCGCGCCCCCGCGGGAGCTGGCGAACCGCGCGGCCGTGACCGCCTGGCGCAGCGCGACCGGCAGGCCGTCGACACC
>NZ_BAAGXS010000102.1:0-53637 GCF_054779715.1 Actinophytocola sediminis
GTGGCACTGCGGCCGGGGCCGGCCGTGCTGCTCGAGGTCGGCGCGGTGGTCGTCGTGCCGGCGCTGGTGCTGCTCGCCCGCTCCGGGCCACCGTCGCGGCCGGAGATCGCGCACGCCGGCCGGGTCGACCTCGTCCATGGCTGGCGGGACCGGGTCCTGCGCGCGATCGGCGTGCACTTCCTCGACACCGCGATGTTGCTGCCCGCCGCACGTCCGGTGCGCGGCTGGTCGCTTCGCCGGCCGACCGGGCCTCGGCTGGCCGTGGTCGGCGTCGCCGCCCGTGCCCGCCACCTGCCGACCGCCTGCCTGCTCGCGCTGGCCGCGGTCGCGGCCAACCTGGCCCTGCCGGCACTCACCGACATGGTCATCGTCGCGTTGCTCGGCTATCTCGCCCTGGTCCCGCTGGCCGGCGGCCTCGGCGAGCTGTGGCGCTCACCCGGCCGCCGCCGCTGGCTCGGGCACACCGACACCGCCCTGCGGACCGCGCACCTGCTGGTGTTCACCGCGCTGGCCACCGCGTGGACGCTGCCGGTCATGGGCCTGGCCGGCCTGGACCTCGGCGTGCTGCTGACCGTGCCACTCATGGCGGCCTGCGCGGTACGCACGGTCACCGGCGACCCACCGACCTACGACAACCTGGCCGCGGTCGACACCCCGATGGGCGCGATGCCGCTGCGGCTCGTCGCGCGCACCCTGCGTGGCCCGGACCTCGGCGTGCTCGCCCTGCTGTTCGTCGTGACGTCCCCGCTGCCGGTCGGCCTCGCGGTCGTGGCCGCCGCGGTCGCCGTCGCGGCGCTGCGCTGAACGATCAGGTTGAACGATCAGGTTGAGCGATCAACTCGAGGACCGACCGAGTCCTGATGTGGCGGCCGTCACGGATCTTGGTGGTCAGCCGCCTTGACTCGATCCGTGCTGGCCGGACGTGCCAGCCCAGACGCGCTGGCCCACACCGACCGGGCTACGATCGGGCGCGAATCACGGCGATGCGTGATTCGCAGATCAGGGAGGCAGGAGTGACGGCAGTAGCCCCGAAGCCGATCGCCACGCGGCCGTACCCGGCGCGCCCGGCAGCCAAGGGTTCATACCTGCTGCAGCTGTTCCGGGAGACCGATCCGAAGAAGATCGGGATGATGTACCTGGTCACAGCGTTCGCCTTCTTCATGATCGGCGGCGCGATGGCCATGCTCATCCGCTCCGAGTTGGCGTTCCCGGGCAAGCAGTTCCTGTCCGAGGAGCAGTACAACCAGCTGTTCACCATGCACGGCACGATCATGCTGCTGCTGTACGCGACGCCGATCCTGTTCGGCTTCGCGAACTTCGTGCTGCCGCTGCAGATCGGCGCCCCGGACGTCGCCTTCCCCCGACTGAACGCCTTCTCCTACTGGCTGTTCCTGTTCGGCGGGATCATCGTCATCTCCGGCTTCCTGACCCCGGGAGGCGCCGCCGACTTCGGCTGGTTCGCCTACACCCCGCTGTCGGACAAGATCCATTCACCAGGGGTCGGCGGTGACCTGTGGATCGTCGGCCTGATCATGTCCGGTCTCGGCACGATTCTCGGTGGCGTCAACATGCTGACCACCGTGGTCTGCCTGCGCGCCCCCGGCATGACGATGTTCCGGATGCCGATCTTCACCTGGAACATCTTCATCACCTCGATCCTGATCCTGATCGCGTTCCCGATCCTGACCGCGGCGCTGTTCGGCCTGCTCGCCGACCGCCAGCTGGGCGCGCACGTGTTCGACCCGGCCAACGGCGGGGTGATCCTCTGGCAGCACCTGTTCTGGTTCTTCGGCCATCCAGAGGTCTATATCGTCGCGCTACCGTTCTTCGGCATCGTGTCCGAGATCTTCCCGGTGTTCAGCCGCAAGCCGCTGTTCGGCTACCGCGGCCTGATCTACGCCACGCTGGGGATCGCGGCGCTGTCGGTCGCGGTGTGGGCCCACCACATGTACGCCACCGGCGCGGTGCTGTTGCCGTTCTTCGCGTTCATGACCTTCCTCATCGCCGTGCCGACCGGGGTGAAGTTCTTCAACTGGATCGGCACCATGTGGAAGGGGTCGCTGACCTTCGAGACGCCGATGCTGTTCTCGGTCGGCTTCCTGGTCACGTTCCTCTTCGGCGGCCTGACCGGCATCCTGCTGGCCGCGCCCGCCATCGACTTCCACGTGTCGGACACCTACTTCGTGGTCGCGCACTTCCACTACGTGCTCTACGGCACGATCGCGTTCGCCACGTTCGCCGGCATCTACTTCTGGTTCCCGAAGATCACCGGGCGCTATCTGGACGAGAAGCTCGGCAAGCTGCACTTCTGGACCACGTTCATCGGCTTCCACGGCACGTTCCTGGTGCAGCACTGGCTCGGCAACGAGGGCTTCCCCCGCCGCTACGCCGACTACCTCGCCAGCGACGGCTTCACCACGCTGAACACGATCTCCACCATCGGCGCGTACATTCTCGGCGCGTCCACGCTGCCGTTCATCTGGAACGTGTTCAAGAGCTACCGCTACGGCGAGACCACCACCGCGGACGACCCGTGGGGCTACGGCAACTCGCTGGAGTGGGCGACGAGCACGCCGCCGCCCCGGCACAACTTCACCGAACTGCCCCGGATCCGCTCCGAGCGGCCGGCGTTCGACCTGCACTATCCACACATGGTCGAGCAGGCACACCAGGAGAAGTACGTCGGGCTGTTCAGCTCCAAGCACGGCGTGGCGGTCGCCGACGCGCCACCAGCGCCGTCGGAGATGCTCGCGGAGAAGATGAACCCGGACGACATCTCCAAGGGCGATCCAAAGAACCCGAATTGACCGTGGTAGTCCAGCCGTGACCCAGCCGAGTACGCCGGTTCTGATCACGGTCACCGGACCGGACAAGCCCGGCGTCTCGTCGGTGCTCTTCGCGGTGCTGACCAGGCACGGCGTGGAGATCCTCGACGTCGAGCAGGTCACGATCCGTGGTCAGCTGGTACTCGGTGTGTTGGTCGGTGCCCCGGTGGACCCGGAGGGTCTGCAGGAGACCGTCGAGCAGGCCATGGCGACGGTCGCGATGACGGTGAACGTCGAGGTGGGCGCCGATCCGTCGTCGTCGGCGCGGGTCGGCTCCAGCCATGTGCTGATCGTGTTAGGGCGCCCGGTCACCGCCCGCGCGTTCGCCGAGGTGGCCCGCAGGCTCGCGGCGCTGGACACGAACATCGACACCATCCGCCGGGTCGCCGACTACCCGGTCACCGGTCTTGAGCTGCGGGTGTCGGTGGCCCAGGACAACCAGGCGGCCGACGCCGCGTTGCGCTCGGCGCTGGCCGAGGTCTCGGTGCGGGTCGGCCTGGACATCGCGGTCGAGCGCGAGGGGTTGACCAGACGGGCCAAGCGGCTGGTGGTGTTCGACGTCGACTCGACGCTCATCCAGGGCGAGGTCATCGAGATGCTCGCCGAGCGGGCCGGGTGCGGGGCCGAAGTCGCGGAGATCACCGAGGCGGCGATGCGCGGTGAGCTGGACTTCGCCCAGTCGTTGACCCGCCGGGTGGCGTGCCTGGCCGGCCTGCCGGAGTCGGTACTGGATGAGGTCGCGGACTCGATCGAGCTGATGCCCGGCGCCCGCACCACGATCCGCACGCTCAAACGGCTCGGTTTCCGGTGCGGGGTGGTGTCCGGCGGCTTCGCCAGAATCATCGACCGCCTGGCCGAGGACCTCGGCCTGGACTTCAGCGTGGCCAACGATTTAGAGATCGTCGACGGCAAGCTGACCGGGCGGGTGCGCGGTGAGATCGTCGACCGGGCGGGCAAGGCGGCCGCCCTGCGGCGGTTCGCGGAGAAGTTCGAGGTGCCGCTGGCCCAGTGCGTCGCGGTCGGCGACGGGGCGAACGACATCGACATGTTGTCAACTGCAGGATTAGGCGTGGCGTTCAACGCCAAGCCGGCGTTACGCGAGGTGGCCGACACCGCGCTGTCGCACCCGTATCTTGACGTGGTGCTTTTCGTGTTGGGCGTCACTCGAGCGGAGGTCGAAGCCGCCGACGCCGCCGACGGTATGGAACCGTTGCGCCCGTGAGTATTTTGAACCCCCTGGCCGCGCGCTACGCGGACTGGCTGCGGCTACCCGCGGCCGCGACCTCCGACGTGTCGGCAGAAGACCCGGCGCAGGTCCGGGCCGAGCCGCTGATCATGCGGATCGAGCGGGCGGAGCCACCGTCCAGGACGGCGTTGCTCGAGGCGGCGGCCGCGGCCTCGCTGGCGGTGTGTCTCGACCCGCGCGCCACCGACCAGGACGGCGAGTGGCACGCGGCGGTGGCCGAGTGGGTGGTGGCGCATATTCGCAAGGTCGCGCGCCGGGCGCGGGGGGCGCACTGGGCGGCGGTGCAGGAGCTTCCCGGCGTGACCGTGACTGTCGATGGCGCGTCGGTGCGGGCGCTGGTCCCGGGCCGGGTGGTCGACACGCCAAAGGAAGTGTCCCGGCTGCAGATTGCCGGTAGCGACCTGCCGGCCGACGAGCCGGGCGCGCCGGCGGCCGGAGTGCCGGTCTTGTGGCTGAACCCGTCGATCGAGATGACGGCGGGGAAGGCGGCCGCGCAGGTGGGCCACGCGGCGATGTTGTTGGCGGCGTTGTGGTCGGCAGATGGCACGGACCTGACGGACTGGGCGGCGACGGACTACCGGTGCGCGGTGCGGACCGGATCGGCGGACGACTGGGCGAAGCTGCACCCCGGCGACGACCCGGCGCAGGCGTGGCGTTCGCGGGGTGTGGTGGCGGTGCGGGACGCGGGGTTCACCGAGGTCGCTCCCGGAACGGTGACGGTGTTGGCGCAGCGTCCCTAGGTCGCGTTGAGCAGGGCTTTCCAGGCGGTGGCCGGGACCACGAGCGTCGGTCCGGCGGTGTTCTTGGAGTCCCGCAACGCGGTCGCCGGCCCGGAAAAGGCCACCTCAACGCAGTTGTCGTTGCCGCCGCCGGTACCGCCGCTGAAGCTGCTCTTGCGCCACTCCGCGCGGGTGAAGACCACAGTGGACACCACGGTTATCGCCTCTTCTCAGCTCGACCACAGCTCGTCGGCCACTTGCTCGATCAGCTGCACCGACTCATCAGGGGCCAGCGCGAGTGACCTCAGGTGGGCAAGCGTCAGTCTAGCTGGCTCAACGTACTCAGATCTGTCCTGCCGTTCACTGCCGATGGCATGGAGGGCATGAACCATGCTGGGTTGGCCAGGGGTGGGGAAGTCCAGGATGCTGAACCCGCCATAGGTGGCCTCGAAGGAGAAGGTCGCGGCAGGCAGAACTCGCAGGGTGATGGTTGGCAGTTCGTTGACCAGCGCCAGATGGCGCAGTTGTGCGCGCATCACGCCATTCCCTCCGATGGGGTTTCGCAAGGTGAACTCGTGTATCACCGCGTCCAGGGTCAGCGGGTGCTCCTCGTCGGTCAGCCGTTCCTGCCGGGTCAGCCGAACGTCGAGCTGATTCTCGATCCAGTCGCCTCGGCGTACTTCTCGTCCGGAGGTGAACAGCGCGCGTGCGTAGTCGGCGGTCTGGAGCAAGCCGGGTACCAGGGTGAGTTCGTAGGTGCTGATTCGGCTGGCGCCGGTCTCCAGGGCCACGAAGTCCTTGTCCGAGATGCCGTACTTCTTCCACCAGCCGGGCGCCTTGGCCTGGCGGATCATGTCGAGCACGTCGTCCATGCGCTCGTCATAGACGTCCATCATCGAGCGCACCAGGTGCACGGTCGCCGCGCTGACTCCGTTCTCGACGCGGCTCAGCGCGCTTCGGGTCAGGTCCAGGCGTGCCGCCGCTGTTGTCAGAGTCAGCTCGGAGTGTGCCCGCGCGAGGCGCAGCCGCCGGCCGATCTCCTGGCGTAGCACCACCGGACTGATATGTGTGGCCACGTTTCTCTCTTCCGCGAGATCCCTCGCGGAAGAGAGTGCGCGCACGAGTCCCATGACTGGGATCTCACCACTCCTTCGGGCTGTCAGCTACCCGGCGCGGGCTTGACCTCCCAGCCATCCTCGTTGCCGGCCAGTTTGAGAGAGTCGTCGTTGTCCGGCAGCGGCCGGATGTCGATCTTGGCCAGGTCCCGCACGTACCGGCCCATCGTCCTGCCTGCCTTTTCGATCAGGTCCATCGTGTCTTTCGACATTTCCAGGAGACTGTCACAGATCAACTTCGGATTCCCTGTGCCGCCGATGTTGACCGCGCAGGTGGTGATGTGGGAGACAACACTCGACCAGGTGTCGAAAACGAGGGTGATCGCGTTTTCGAGCGTCCTCGCGATCTCGATCATCTTGCCGGTCGTGTCCGTCAATGTCTCGTTGAGCGCGTCGATGTGGGTCTGGAACGCGTCGAAAGCCGGACCCGTCCAGTAGCCGTCCACCGCACCCATCAGGTCCCGCAGATCTTCCCTGATATCCATCGGGACATTGGACACCTCGGCCCATTCGAGCGCGAGATCACGCACCTTGGTGTAGTCGCCGAGGATAGATTTCACGTACTCGAAGAAAGCCTCCATGGCCGCGGACCAGGAATCATCCTGCCGCGCGCCGGTGAGCGGTAGTGACTTGATGGCGGTGGTGACGGTCACGGCGTCGCCCAGCGTGTCGAGATAACTCGCCTGCTGGCGAATGCTGTCCGCATCGGACTCCGGGAACGGCTCCGGCTGTTTTCTCGGGACTTCGGCCGAGGCCATCGGCCGGCTCATGTCTTCCTGTTGATGTAGCCGAACTCTTCGTACCATTCGGCTGACCGCATCTCGTAGTTCGTGGCGACGTCGTTGATCGTCGTCGCCGTGGCATCGAGGACGCCGGTGACCTCGTCGAGCCGGTCCACGATCACCTCATTGGCTTCGTTGTAGCCGGTCACGTATTCGGCCGCGTTGGCGAGCACGCCGAGGTCGTCGGCACCCAGCTTCATCTCGTCGACCTTGGCGATCATGGTTTTCCACCTCCGCGCGGCAGTGCTCAGCTCGAAGGTCATTTCGCGGAGTGCGCCTGGCACGATCGGATACCCGGTGCCATCTGGCATGGTCGATCTCCCGTCTTCCCGACCGCTGCCGGGTGCGTCCGGCTCAGGCGGGTTTCTGTCCCCGGGTGCAGACGAACTGGTAGAACCAGGCGCGGAACCGCGGGTCGAGCATCAGGTCGCGGTATCTGGCCAGTTCGTCGGCGGTGAGCCCGGCTCGCAGCAGCGTGGCCTCGGTCTGCATGACGAGGTTGCGGTGGAGCAGGCAGCCCGCGGTGCCGCCCGCCGTGGTCTGGGAGCGCTCTACGCCGTGGAGGTTGGTCAGGCCGGCGGCCGCCAGGTGCCGGTCGACCTCGTGCGCCCATTCGGTGGAGATGCCCCCGCCGCGGGCCACGGTGTTGTGCGCGATGTCCTGTACCCGGTCGAACAGCTGCTCGTCGGCCTCGCTGGGGGCGGACAGCACCCGCCGCTGGCGGTCGCTGACGTCGCCGATCACCAGCCAGCCACCCGGCGCGAGCGCGTCGACCAGGGTCTGGAGGATGTCCACCCGGCGCGGCAGGTGCATGAGCAGGAGGCGGGCGTGGATGAGCTGGAACGGCCCGTCGACCGGTAGGCCGTTGTTGATGTCGTGCCGGTGGACCTCGACCCCCGGCCGCTCTTCGAGGTGGTCGGTGTCCAGGTCGACGGAGACGACCGTGCCGGACGGACCGGTTCGTTCGGCGAGCCACCAGGTGATCGACCCCCCGCCGGCACCCAGGTCAAGACAGCGCCAGCCGGGTTCGACCCCGACCTCGTCCAGACAGGCGACGGTGGCGGGGTCCAGCATCTGCTCCAGGTAGTTCATGTGTATGTGGCCCAGCTCGGAGCCGGTGTCCAACAGGTACCGCGGTGTGGTGTCGGTCATGTGTGCCCCCTGCCAGTTGGTAGTGGACACCTTGCGTTGTCGCGCTTTCTCGGCGATTACATCGGGACTCACCTAGGCTGGTTCGGTGGATCTCTTGGGACGGTGACGGGTGCGGTTCGAGGTGCTTGGCCCGCTGCGGATGCGACGTGGCGGTGAGGTGGTCCCGGTCGCCGGGACGTTGCGGCGGAGCCTGCTGGCGGTGCTGCTGGCGCGGGCGAACGAACCGGTGTCCGTGGACGTCCTGCTCGACGCGCTCTGGGGTGGGCAGGCGGGCGAGGGCAGTGTGCAGCGGCTCCGAGTCCACATGCACCGGTTGCGCGCGGTGCTCGACGACCCCGAACGGGTGTCCTTCGGTCCGGACGGCTACTGCCTGCGCGCCGGGCCAGGTGAACTCGACGCCCACGAGTTCGACGCACTCCTCGACGAGGCGAGTGAGTTCGCCACGACCGACCCGCCGCGCTGCGTCGAGCTGGTCCGTCAGGCGTTGGACCTGTGGCGCGGCACGCCGTACCAGGGCGTGGATGTCCCCGACCTGATCGGCGAGAGCCAACGGCTGTCCGAGCGCAGGCTGGTGGCGGTGGAGGATCTGCACACCGCGGAGCTTCGCCTCGGCAGGTTCGGCGAGGTCACCGGTGAGCTGACCGAGCTCGTGCACCGGCACCCGCTGCGGGAACGGCTGCACGGCCTGTTGATGACCGCGCTGTACCAGGGCGGCCGGCAGGCGGACGCCATGGCGGCCTACCGCCGTGCCCGGACCATCCTGGCCGACGAGCTGGGTCTCGACCCGGGGCCGGAGCTGCGGGCGCTGGAAAGCCAGATCCTCCGGGGCGAACCGATCCAGCTGACCGCACCGACGGCTCCCGGTCTGGTGCCGGCCCAGATTCCGCGGGACGCCACCGGCTTCGTCGGCCGTGAAGGTGAGCTGTCCCAGCTCGACACGCTGCTGGCCGAAGGCAGCGGAAAGGCGCCGATCGCGGCGGTCGTCGGCACGGCCGGCGTGGGGAAGACCGCCATGACGGTGCGGTGGGCACACCGGGTCAAGGACTGCTTCCCCGATGGCCAGCTGTATGTCGACCTGCGTGGGTACGGCCCCGACCACCCGATGTCCCCGGAGGACGCGCTCGCCGCGTTCCTGCGCGCGCTGGGGGTGACCGGCGCCAACATCCCCCAGGACCCGACCGAACGCGCGGCCCGGTTCCGCAGTGTGGTCGACCGGAAGAGACTGCTGATCCTGCTGGACAACGCGCGCTCGGCCGTGCAGGTGCGGCCGCTGCTGCCCGGCTCGGCCGGCTGCCTCGTGGTGGTCACCAGCCGGGACTCCCTCGGCGGGCTCGTCGCCCGCGACGGCGCCCGCCGCGTGCGCCTTGGCCGGATGCCCGTCGGCGAGGCCCACCGCCTGCTCACCGAACTGCTCGGCGACCCCGGTGACTCCGAAGCCACCGCCCGGCTGATCGAACACTGTGCCCGGCTGCCGCTGGCCCTGCGCATCGCCGCCGAACGGATCCGCGACCACCCCCACCATCTGGCCGCCCTCGTCACCGAACTCGCCGACGAACAGGCCCGACTCGACCTGCTCGACAGCGGTGACGACCCGGACGCTTCGGTGCGTGCCGTGTTCTACTCCTCCTACCGCAACCTCGCCGCCGGCACGGCTCGCCTGTTCCGGCTGTTCGGCGTCCATCCCGGACACGACATCGACATCCACAGCCTCGCCGCGCTCGCCGGTGACGGCGACCCGAGGACGACCCGACGCCACCTCGAGACGTTGACCAGGGCGCACCTCGTCGACGAGACCGCCGACCGGCGCTACGTCCTGCACGACCTGCTCGCGACCTACGCCGCCGAGCTCACCGAGACCACCGACACCCCGGCGACGCGCACCGCCGCACTCACCCGGCTGCTCGACTACTACGTGCACACCGCGGCGCGGGCCGTGCGGTTCGTCCTGCCGAGCGAGGTGGAGCCGGCGGACGCGGCCGGCTTCCTGGCCACCGGGCCGGACCTGTCCACTTACGACACCGCGATCCGGTGGCTCAACGCGGAACGCGCCAACCTGGTCCGCGCCGCCGAGTCGGCGACCAGGGACCTGCCCGAGTACACGACCAAGCTGTGCCGGGTGCTCTCGGGCTACCTCGACATCGACGTGTGCGTCGACGACGTCCGGCGACTGCAGACCACGGCACTCGGCATCGCGCGCGAGCGCGGCGATCTGGTCACCCAGGGGATCGCGCTGCGGTCCTTCGGCCTGATGCACATGTTCGCGCACCAGTTCGACCAGGCGGCGCGCTACTTCGAGGAATCACTTGCCCTGCACGAGGAAGCCGGCACCCGGGTCTACCAGGCGACCACCCTGAGCCACCTCGGCGCCCTGTGCGGCTTCGCCGGCCGGGTGCCGGACGCGATGCGGCATCTGCGCCGGTCGGCCGACCTGTTCCAGGAGCTCGGGCACCAGCTGATGGCCCAATGGCCGCTGACCAACCTGGGGCTGCTGCACGTGCGACAGGCCCAGCCGGACAGCGCGCTGCGCTACCTGCGCCAGGCGTTCGCCATCACCAACGAACACGACTACCCGCCTGGACAGTTCCTGACCTCCTACGCCCTCGCCGGCGCCTACCGGGACACCGGCCGGTACGCCGACGCGCTCGTCTACGCCCACCAGGCGCTGAACATCGCCCGCAGCTCACGGTTCTCCATGCACGAGGTGACCACGCTGTACCGCCTCGGCACGATCTACCTCCGCCTTGGCAACCACCGGACGGCAACCCAACACCACAGCGAGGCACTGGCGTACGCGAGGAACTTCGCCGAGACCCAACTCGCCGCCATGGCGCTGAACGGGCTGGCCGAGACCGCCGCGGCCGCGGGCGCACCGGCCGCCGTCACCCGCCGCCACCACCTCGACGCGCTCGCCGCCGCCACCGACCTCGGCGCCCAGTACGAACAGGCCAGAGCCCACGCCGGCCTCGGCGACCTCCACCACCGACAGGACGAACCCGGTGAGGCCATCGCACACTGGCAACAGGCCCTCACCACCTACCGCGACCTGCGGGTACCGAAGACCGCGGAGCTACAGGAGAAGATCGCGAACGCCAGAAAGCGGATGAGCTAGGACTTTCGTTGCCACACCACGAACAGGCCGTCCTCCTGCGTGGTCATCGACTCGACGAACGCGTCGTTGTCGAAGCCGGGCATGGACTGCAGGCGGCTCATCAGGTCGTCGGCCGACGGGTCGCCCGCCGGCACGGCACACCCGCCGCCGCCCGCGCGGACCAGCAGGAAGAACACGTCTTCCTTCCACGGGCCCTCCGGCGTGGTCCGGATCGCCACCTCGGCGAGGTCGGCCCAGGTCACCGACTCCTCGCTGCCGTCGGCCAGTAACCGGCGGACTCCGTCGTCGTCGACGGTGATTCCGGAATGAGTTGACACGGGTGTTTCTCCTGTTCGATCAGTTCGCGGCGGCGAGCCTGCGCAGAGCCGCCCGAACGATCTCCGGGTCGGATGTGGTCCAGTAGTCGGGCAGCGATGCGCGCAGGAACCCGCCGTAGCGCGCGGTCGCCAACCGGGGATCGAGGATCGCCACCACGCCCCGGTCGTGGCTGGATCGCAGCAGCCGGCCGGTGCCCTGGGCGAGCAGCAGCGCGGCATGGGTGGCGGCCACGGAGAGGAAACCGTTGCCACCACGGGCTTCCACCGCCCGCTGACGGGCCGAGGCGAGCGGGTCGTCCGGGCGGGGGAACGGGATCCGGTCCACCACGACCAACGACAGTGACGGCCCCGGCACGTCGACGCCCTGCCACAACGACAGCGTGCCGAACAGGCAGCTGGCCTCGTCCTCGGCGAACTTGCGCACCAGCAACGCGGTCGAGTCGTCGCCCTGGCACAGGATCGGCACCTCGGCGCGCGGCCGCAGCGCCTCGGTGGCCTGCTTGGCCGCGCGCATCGAGGAGAACAGCCCGAGCGTGCGCCCACCCGCGGCGCTCATCAGCTCGGCCAGCTCGTCCACATAGGACGGCTGGAGACCGTCGCGCCCCGGCGGCGGCAGATGCTTGGCCAGGTAAAGGATCCCGGCCTTGGCGTGGTCGAACGGTGAGCCGACGTCCATCGCGGTCCACTTCGGACCGTCCGGCGCCTTGTCGGTGGCGCTGCCTTCGGCCTTGGTGCTCGGGCCCTGCTGGTCCTGGGGCAGCCCCCAGGAGCGGGCCATCGAGTCGAACGTGCCGCCCAGGGTCAGCGTGGCCGAGGTGAGCACGGTCGTGTGCATGCCGAACAGCCGCTCGCGCAGCAGCCCGGACACCGCGAGCGGGGCCACCTTCAGCGCGGGCGGGCGCGGCGGGCCGAGACCACCGTCGCCGGTGCGCCACACCACGTCACGCTTGTGGGCGTCGTCCTGGTCGTAGGCGCGCAGCAGCCGCACCGCGGTGTCGTGCACCTCGTCGAGCTGGGACTGGGCCAGCTTGCGCGCGGTCGCCACGTCGACGTCGGCCGGCCGCTCCGGCCCGAGGTTGGCCAGACACGCGTAGGCCGAGTCGCGCACCACCGCCAACGAGACGGCCAGCGCCTGGGGCAGCTCGTCCAGCCGGCCGACCGGCAGGTCCTCGAGGATGAGCGCGAACCCGTCGGCCGCCTCGAGCAGCCGGTCGGCGATCTCCTGGTCGACCACCCGCCCGGACCGGCGCGCGGCCGCGCTGACCGCCGCCGAGGTCAGCTCGCCGGTGGCCACCGAGGTCACCCGGTCGACCAGGTCGTGCGCCTCGTCGACGATGACCAGGTCGTGCTCGGGCAGCACCTGGAAGCCCTGGAGCGCGTCGATGGCCAGCAGCGCGTGGTTGGTGATGATGAGGTCGGCGCGGCCGGCCTCGGCGCGGGCCTTCTCGGCGAAGCAGTCGGTGCCGATCGGACAGCGGGACACCCCGAGGCACTCCCTGGCGGTCACCGACACCTGCCGCCAGGCGTGCTCGCTGACCCCGGGGACCAGCTCGTCGCGGTCGCCGGTCTCGGTGTCGGACACCCACTCGCGCACCCGGGTGATCTCCCGGCCGAGCGCGGAGACCTGGAACGGGTCGAACAGGGTGTCGTCCTCCGGCTCGTCCTGCATGCCGCTGTCGAGCTTGTTCAGGCACAGGTAGTTACGCCTGCCCTTGAGGATGGCGAACGTCGGCTTGCGGCCAAGCGGCTTGGCCAGCGCCTTCTCCAACCGGGGCAGGTCCCGGTCGATGAGCTGGCGCTGCAGGGCGATCGTGGCCGTCGACACGACCACCGTCGCCTCGCGCTCGACCGCGTGTCGCAGCGCCGGGACCAGGTAGGCCAGCGACTTGCCGGTGCCGGTGCCGGCCTGCACGGCGAGATGATCACCCGTGCGGATGGCCCTGGCGACCGCCTCGGCCATCTCGACCTGCCCCGGCCGTTCCGTGCCGCCGACCGCGCCCACCGCGGTGGCGAGCAGCTCGGCGAGGCCAGGTAGTTCGGTGGTGGACGGCACAGCCGAACGGTACCTCTGACCCCCGTCAGTCCCGCGAAGGCATCCGCGCCGGGACCCGGGTGGGTTACCCGGCTCAGTCCGCGTCGACCGCCGGGGTGCCGGTCAGCACGACGGCGTTGGCGGTCAGCTCGCGCAGCGCCCTGGCCACGGTGTCGGCTGCCACGCCCGCGGTCAGGTCGAGCAGCACGGTGGTGGTGAACCCCGCTCGCACGGCGTCCAGCGCGGTCGCCCGCACGCAGTGGTCGGTGGCCACGCCCACGATGTCCACAGCGGACACGTCGTTGGCTCGCAGCCAGTCGGCCAGCGGGGTGCCGTCGGAGTCCGCGCCCTCGAAACCGGAGTAGGCGGCCTCGTAGGCGCCCTTGGAGAACACCGCCTCCACTGTGGACACGTCCAGCTCCGGGTGGAACGACGCGCCCGCGGTGCCGGCCCGGCAGTGCGGCGGCCACGAGTCCACGAAATCCGGCTGGTCGCTGAAGTGCGCGCCGGGATCGATGTGGTAGTCCCGGGTGGCGACCACGTGGTCGTAGTTCGCCGAGCGGACCAGCTCGGTGATGCCGACGGCCGCCGCGGCCCCGCCGGCGACCGCGAGTGAACCGCCCTCACAGAAGTCGTTCTGCACGTCGACGATGATCAGTGCCTTGCCCACGGTGTCTCCGTTCACTGGTAGACGGTCGGGATCGCCGGTTCCCCGGTGGAGAGCTTGAGGCCCTCCCACGGCAGGCTGACCAGCCCGTCCCGCACCCGTCTGCGGCTCTCGTCCAGGGTCGGCGGCCGGCCGACGGGCCGGCCGGCGCGCAGCATCGGCACCACGAGCTCCCGGTCGTGCTCGCCGACCGCCGGCATGCCGTCCGCGATCACGTACACGACCTCCTCCAGCGCCGTCCCGGTCGGCTTGTGCCGGCGCAGTGCCGCCTTGTGGCCGGCCCGTGACTCCTTGTGCGAACTGCGCTTGGCCACCGGTCGGCCGTCCACCTCCACCAGTTTGTAGACCATGCCGGCCGTCGGCGACCCCGAACCGGTGACCAGGGACGTGCCCACCCCGTAGGCGTCCACCGGCTCGGCCCGCAGCGCCGCGATCGCGTACTCGTCGAGGTCGCCGGACACCACGATCCGGGTGCCGCGCGCACCGAGCGCGTCCAGCTGCGCGCGGGCCTGCCTGGCCAGCACGCCGACGTCGCCGGAGTCGATCCGGATCGCGCCCAGCTCGGGGCCGGCCACCGAGATCGCGGTCTCGATGCCGGCGGTGATGTCGTAGGTGTCCACCAGCAGCGTGGTCTCCTTGCCGAACCGGGCGACCTGCGCGGCGAACGCGTCCCGCTCGGAGTCGTGCAGCAGGGTGAACGCGTGCGCGCACGTGCCGGAGGTCGGGATGCCATAGGCGCGCCCGGCCTCCAGGTTGGAGGTGGTCGAGAAGCCGGCGAGGTAGGCCGCGCGGGCCGCGCCGACGGCCGCCCGCTCGTGGGTGCGCCGGCCGCCCATCTCGATGATCGGCCGCCCGTTGGCCGCGCTCACCATCCGCGCGCCCGCGGACACGATGGCGCTGTCGTGGTTGAGGATCGACAGCACCAGCGTCTCCAGCAGCACCGCCTCGGCGAACGTGCCGCGCACGGTGAACAGCGGGGAGCCGGGGAAGTACAGCTCGCCCTCCGGGTAGCCGTCGACGTCGCCGGTGAACCGGTAGTCGGCCAGCCAGTCGAGGGTCGCGGGGTCGACCACCTCGCGGTCGGCGAGCTCCCGTAGCTCGTCGTCACCGAAGGTGAACCGACTGATCGCCTCGACGACCCTGGCCGTGCCGCCGACGATCCCGTAGCGCCGGCCTGCGGGCAGCCTGCGGGCGAAGGTCTCGAAGACACAGCGTCGGTCGGCGGTGCCCGCGGCCAGCGCGGCGGCCACCATCGTCAGTTCGTAGTGGTCGGTGAGCAGGGCCGTGCTCATACCGGATCCGGTCATGAACGGTCAGCCTAGACATGCCACCATGGAGGGTATGTCGGTCGGGATGGCTGTGCGTACATCACTGCCTGTCGAACAGGAACAGACACAGGTCGAACCGGTCGGGTCGGAGACCGCGGCCGAGGACAAGCCGTGGCAGACCATCGTGTGGAACGACCCGGTCAACCTCATGTCCTATGTGACCTACGTGTTCCAGAAGCTGTTCGGGTACTCCAGAGAGCAGGCCACCAAGCTGATGCTCGACGTGCACCACAAGGGCAGGGCGCTCGTGTCGTCCGGCTCGAAGGAAAAAGTGGAGGGCGACGTGGCGAAGCTGCACGCGGCCGGGCTGTGGGCGACCATGCAGCACGAGTCGTGATCCCCTGGGAGCGGGTGGGGGACACCGTCACCTCCAGGATCGACCGGCGCGAGTCGACCGTGCTGCGTGGCCTGGTGACCCAGATCGACAGCATGTTGCGCGGCCGGCTGGCGGACACGCCCCAGGACGAGCTGTCCGAGCTGACCGGCATCCGCACCGGCGCCACCACCGCGCCCGAGGACCCGATCCTGTCCCGGCTGCTGCCCGACTTCCACCGGATGGACGGTGGCGAGCGCGACGGCGCCGAGCCGTCGAAGGAGGAACGGGACTCGGCGGCGGCGCTGCGCTCGCTGCACGAGCCGGAGCTGCTGGACCTCAAGACCGGCGTGGCCGGGGTCGTGCTGGACACCTGCCCGCCCGACGGTGGGCTGATCAAGCTCTCGCTGGAGCAGGCCGACGCGTGGCTGTCCGCGGTGAACGACGTCCGGCTGGCGCTGGGGACCACGCTCGGGGTCACCGAGGACATGCCCGAGGAGCTGCCGGAGGACGACCCGCGCAGCCCGCATCTGGGCGTCTACCAGTGGCTGACCTGGCTGCAGGAACACCTGGTGCTCGCGCTGTCCGACACGGATGACTGATGCACAACGCGATCACCGACGTCGTCGGCGTCGAGGTCGGACACCATCAGCGCATCGGTGACGGCTGGGCCACCGGCACGACCGTCGTGTTGCTGCCGCCGGGCAGTGCCGGGGCGGTCGACGGCCGGGGCGGCGCGCCGGGCACCAGGGAGACCGACCTGCTGGTGCCGGAGAACCTGGTGCAACAGATCGACGCGGTGTGTCTGTCGGGTGGCTCGGCCTACGGGCTGGCGGCCGCCGACGGGGTGATGCGCTGGCTGGGCGAGCGCGGCCGGGGCATGCGGGTCGGCGAGCACGAGCACGAGGTGGTGCCGATCGTGCCGGGGGCGGTGATCTTCGACCTGCCCCGGTCGGACTGGGGCAACCGGCCGACCGCCGAGTTCGGCTATCTGGCCTGTTCGGCGGCCGCGTCCGGGCCGGTCGCGCAGGGTTGTGTCGGTGCCGGCACCGGCGCGCGGGTCGGCTCGCTCAAGGGCGGGGTCGGCACGGCGAGCGTCGAGGTGGACGGGTTCACCGTCGGCGCGCTGGCGGTGGTGAACGCCGCCGGCGAGGCGGTGGACGTGGCCACCGGGCGGCCGTGGGCCGCCGACCACGAGGTCGCCGGCGAGTTCGCGGTCAGCTGGCCGGACCGTGCCGGCGACTTCCCAGTGGTCGGGCGCGCGGACCTGAACACGACCGTCGGCGTGGTCGCGGTGGACGCCGAGCTGACCAAGACCGAGTGCCGACGGATCGCGGTCGCCGCCCAGGACGGCCTGGCCAGGGCGATCCGCCCGGCACACTCGATGTTCGACGGCGACACCGTGTTCGCCGCGGCGACCGGCACCCGCCCGCTGGTGGCCGTGGACGCGCCGTTCGGCCAGCTCGCCCGCGCCGCCGGCCTGGACCGCCTGTGCGCGGCGGCGGCCGAGGTGTTCGCCCGAGCCGTGGTGCACGGCGTGCTGTCGGCGACCTCCCTGGCCGCCCTGCCCGCCTACCGAGACGCCTGGCCTCCGCCAACGCCCTGAATGCCTCATTCAGGGCATTGAGCGTCCCGAATGAGGCATTCGGGGCATTCCCCTCCACGTCCCCGACTATCTCAGCCAATGGGAGCCTGGCGTCCAGGACCTAAGATTGGTGCCGTGCTTCGGATACGCGAGGACCTGGTGGCGGCGATGGTCGCGCACGCGCGCCGTGACCACCCGGACGAGGCCTGCGGCATCCTCGCCGGGCCGGAGAGCTCCGACGAGCCCCAGCGCATCGTCGAGATGACCAACGCGGCCCGCTCGCCCACGTACTACCAGTTCGATTCCACTGAGTGGAACGCGGTGTACCGGGAGCTGAGCGGCAAGGACGAGGAGCCGGTGGTGATCTACCACTCACACACCGCCACCGAGCCCTACCCCTCGCGCACCGACATCGCCCGCGCCGGCGAGTACGCGCAGCTCCTCGCGCCCCCGCACTACATCCTCATCGGCACCCGCGACCCCGACCAGCACGAGCTGCGGTCCTACCGCATCCTCGACGGCGAGGTCACCGAGGAGCCGGTGGAGATCGTGCCCACCTGAAATACCGGCGGGCCGGAAAACGTCTTCCAGGTAGTAGTCCCAGCAGCGGAGGTAAGCAGCACATGGCCGTCACCGTCTCCATCCCGACGATCCTGCGCACCCACACCGGCGGCGAGAAGCAGGTGTCGGTGAGCGGCAGCACCCTGGCCGAGGTGATCGACAACCTCGACACCAACCACGGCGGCCTCAAGGCCCGCCTGGTCAAGGAGGGCGCGCTGCACCGGTTCGTCAACGTGTACGTCAACGACGAGGACGTGCGGTTCGCCGGCGGACTGGACGCCGCGATCGCCGACGGTGACAACGTGACGATCCTGCCGGCCGTCGCCGGCGGCTGACCTCAGCCATGGCGCGGTACGACTCGCTGCTGGACGCCCTGGGCAACACCCCGCTCGTCGGCCTGCCCCGGCTCTCGCCGTCGGCCGACGTGCGGCTGTGGGCCAAGCTGGAGGACCGCAACCCGACCGGCTCGGTCAAGGACCGGGTGGCGCTGCGGATGATCGAGGCCGCCGAACAGGACGGCACGCTGCGCGCCGGCGCGACCATCCTCGAGCCGACCTCGGGCAACACCGGCATCTCACTGGCCATGGCCGCCAAGCTCAAGGGCTACGGCCTGGTGTGCGTGATGCCGGAGAACACCTCCGAGGAACGCCGGATGCTGCTCAAGGCCTACGGCGCGCGCATCGTCAACTCGCCGGCCGCCGGCGGGTCGAATGAGGCCGTGCGGCGGGCCAAGGAGCTGGCCAAGCAGAACCCGGACTGGGTCATGCTCTACCAGTACGGCAACCCGAACAACGCGGGCGCGCACTACCACGGCACCGGCCCGGAGATCCTGGCCGACCTGCCGACCATCACCCACTTCGTGGCGGGCCTCGGCACCACCGGCACGCTCGTCGGCGCCGGCCGCTACCTGCGCGAACACAAGCCGGACGTGCAGATCGTGGCCGCCGAGCCCCGCTACGGGGAGCTGGTCTACGGCCTGCGCAACCTCGACGAGGGCTTCGTCCCCGAGCTCTACGACCCCGAGGTGCTGACCGGCCGCTACTCCGTCGGCTCCTACGACGCCCTGCGGCGCACCCGCCAGCTGCTGGAGACCGAGGGCATCTTCGCCGGCATCTCCACCGGCGCCATCCTGCACGCCGCCCTCACCGTCGCCGACAAGGCCGTCACCGCCAACACCCCGGCCGATGTGGTCTTCCTGGTCGCCGACGCCGGCTGGAAGTACCTGTCCACCGGCGCCTACGCCGGTTCCCTCGACGAAGCGGCCGAACGCCTCGACGGCCACCTCTGGGCCTGACCCCGCGATCTCCGGGTAAACCCTGAGCCGTGGCCGTGCCGGCACACGTAGCCTCGAAGGTGTGAACACGCTGCCGGTCAAGCCCAAGTCCGCTAACCCGGTCCTGCCGCCGAACCTCCCCCAGGCCGCGATCGTCGTCGGGGCGTTCACCGTCCTGCTCTACCTCATCGAGACCATCGACGCGCTGCTCCCCGCCGACCTCGACACCTTCGGCATCCAGCCGCGCACCGTCGGCGGCCTGGACGGGATCCTGTTCGCCCCGCTGCTGCACCACGGCTGGTCGCACCTGTTCGCCAACACGGTGCCGATCCTGGTGTTCGGCTTCCTGGTCATGGCCGGCGGCCTCGGCCAGTGGATCGTGGTCACGGCCACGATCTGGCTCACCAGCGGCGTCGGCGTCTGGCTCACCGGCGGGGAGGGCATCACCGTCGGCGCGTCCGGCATCGCCTTCGGCTGGCTCGCCTTCCTGCTGGTCCGCGGCCTGTTCACGCGCAGTGTCGGCCAGCTCGCGGTCGCCGTCGTGCTGTTCCTGTACTGGGGGAGCACGCTGCTCGGCGTGCTGCCGGGCAACCCGGGCATCTCCTGGCAGGGTCACCTCTTCGGCGCGTTGGGTGGCATCCTGACGGCATGGCTGGTCTCGGTAGCGAACAGGAAGAAGGCGCCCCCATCGGTGTCTTCGACTCCGGCGTCGGCGGCCTGACGGTCGCCCGCGCGATCGCCTACCAGCTACCGGCCGAACGCCTGCGCTACGTCGGCGACACCGCCAACGGCCCCTACGGCCCGCTGCCGATCGCCGAGGTCCGCCGGCACGCCCTGGCCATCGCCGACGAACTCGTCGCCGACGGGGTGAAGCTGCTCGTGCTCGCCTGCAACACCGCCTCCGCCGCCTGCCTGCGCGACGCCCGCGAGCGCTACGACATCCCCGTGGTCGAGGTCGTCGTGCCGGCCGTGCGGCGCGCGGTCGCCAGTACCCGCAGCGGCCGGGTCGGCGTGATCGGCACCGCCGGCACCATCCGCTCCCGCGCCTACGAGGACGCCTTCGCCGCCGCCCCGCACATCCAGCTCACCAGCGTCGCCTGCCCGCGGTTCGTGGACTTCGTGGAGCGCGGCATCACCTCCGGCCGCCAGATCCTCGGCCTCGCCCAGGCCTACCTCGAGCCGTTGCAGCAGGCCGACGTCGACACGGTCGTGCTCGGCTGCACCCACTACCCCCTGCTGACCGGGGTGCTACAGATCGTCATGGGCAACGACGTCACGCTGGTGTCCAGCGCGGAGGAGACCGCCAAGGACGTCGTGCGCGTGCTGACCGAACGGGACCTGTTGGCCGACAACGCCGAGCCGCGCCACGAGCTGGTCGCCACCGGGCCGGCCGAGCCGTTCGCCCGGCTCGCCAGGAGATTCCTCGGCCCGGAGCTCGGTGCGTTTGCCCCGGTCAGCGCCGGCTGACTCCCGGGATGTCCTTCGGTATGCCAGAGTGTGCCGCGTGAAGCTGTTCGTCCTCGGCTGCTCCGGCAGCACCCCGGGGCCGCGCGCCCCCGCATCCGGTTATCTGCTTGAGACCGACGACTTCCTGCTCGGCATCGAACTCGGCAACGGCACGTTGGCCGAGCTGCAGGCCAGCCGCGACCCGTTCGACCTGGACGCCCTGCTGTTCTCCCATCTGCACCCCGATCACTGCGCCGACTTCACCGCGCTGACCGTGGTGCGCCGCTACCATCCGGCGCCGCCGAAGGACCCGCGCACGCACCGGCTGCCGGTGTACGCGCCGAGCGAGGCCCCGTCCCGGTTCGTCGCCGCCTACTGCCCGGACCAGGCCGACCAGGCGGTCACCGACCTCGCCGACGTGTTCGACTTCCACTCCCTCGGCGGCCGTACTGTCCACATTGGACCGTTCCAAGTGGACATGATCAAGGCGGCGCATCCGTGCGAGGCCTACAGTTTCCGGATCACCCACGAGGGCAGGTCGCTGGTCTACACCGGTGACACCGGCCCGTCCAGCACGCTGGCCGAGCTGGCCGCCGGCGCCGACGTGCTGCTCGCCGAGGCCTCCTGGACCCACGCCGAGAACCGTCCCGCCGACCTACACCTGTCCGGCACCCAGGCCGGTCGGCTCGCCCAGGACGCCGGGGTGGGCAGGCTGCTGGTCACCCACGTCCCGCCGTGGACCGACGCGGCCGCGGTGTTCGCCGAGGCCATGGCCGAGTACACCGGGCCGGCCGAGCTGGTCGTCCAGGGCGCCACCTACGAGCTCTGAGCCGCGCGGTGGCCTGCGCAACCCCAGCCAGCTCGCCAGCCCGACCGGGATGACCAGCCAGCACGACAGCAGCCGGTAGACCAGCACGGTCGCCGCCGCCGCGGCCTCGCCGGCACCGGCGGCGATCAGCCCGGCCAGCAGGCTGATCTCGATCACCCCGATGCCGCCGGGCGTGAGCGGCACCTGCCGGACCAGCTGCACGGTCAGGTAGACCACGCCGAGCGTGACCGGGTCGAGCGGCAGCTGGAACGCCCGCGCGGCGGCGAACAGGCACAGCAGGTCGGTCAGCCAGTTCGCGAGCGCCGCGCCGACCGCGGGCGCCCAGTGCCGGCCGGGAATCGCGCGGGCACGGGCCACCGCGTCCAGCACCGGCACCAACACCCGTGGGCGGACGGTGCGCGGGCGTCGTGGCCCGCGCATCCGCATGGACGTCATCGACCGCCAGGCCAGCATGCCGATGAAGCCCACCATGCCAAGCACGAGCATGACCGTGATCCTGGTCAGCACCGGATGTTCGTGCCAGGCCCGCGCCAGCTCGATCCCGGCCGCGGTGAGCGCGCCGGTGACGTAGAGCAGGGCGAGCGCGGCCATCGAGAGCAACCCGGACAGGACCATCACCGTGGCCGCGGTGTGCCGGCTCGCGCCGCTGGTGCGGAACTGGCCGAACGCGTAGGCGGCCGACAGCGCGGAGCCCGCCGGCAGGCTGATCGCGATCGCGGAGCGGGCGTAGGCCAGCGCTATCGCCCGGTGGCGGGTGAGCCGCACGCCGAACGCGGTGAGCAGCCGGCGTTGCTGGCGGGCGAACATGCCGATGGAGACCAGTTCCGCGAGGACGGCCGCGGCCAGCCAGCCGGGGTCGGCCGTGCGCAGGGCGGCGGTCACCTCGCCGGCGCCGGGCAGCCGGTCACGCAGACTCACCGCGGCGACGATCAGCAACGCGACCGCCACTGAGAACTTCAGAATGACCTTCAGCAGGCGCGGTATTCGCTGTTCACCATTGCTCGCCATGGCCCCCTCCGGTATTTCATCACATGATGAACTCTCCTCCTCGGTGCCGGTCCCGTCAATGCGCGCCGCGCCACAGTCGTAGGGTGACCCGGTGGCACGTAGCGATGGCAGGAATGACGACCAGCTCAGGGACATCAAGCTCACCCGGGGATTCCAGGAATGGCCGGCCGGTTCGGTGCTGGTCGAGTTCGGCAAGACCAGGGTGTTGTGCGCGGCGAGCGTGACCGAGGGGGTTCCTCGCTGGCGCAAGGGTTCTGGCCTCGGCTGGGTCACCGCCGAGTACGCGATGCTGCCCTCGTCCACCAACACCAGGAGCGACCGGGAGTCGGTGAAGGGCCGCATCGGCGGTCGCACGCACGAGATCAGCCGGCTGATCGGCCGCTCCCTGCGGGCCTGTATCGACCTGGCCGCGCTCGGCGAGAACACGATCGTGATCGACTGTGACGTCATCCAGGCCGACGGCGGTACCCGCACCGCGGCCATCAGCGGCGGCTATGTCGCGCTGGCCGACGCGATCACCTGGCTGGGCGCCGCCGGCCGGTTGGCCGACCCGCAGCCGTTGTCGTGCGCGGTGTCCGCGATCAGCGTCGGCGTGGTCGACGGCCGGGTCCGGCTGGACCTGCCCTACGAGGAGGACGCGCGGGCCGAGGTCGACATGAACGTGGTGGCCACCGACGCCGGCACGATCATCGAGGTCCAGGGCACCGGTGAGGGCGCCACCTTCACCCGGTCCACATTGGACAAGATGCTCGACCTGGCGCTTGCCGGCTGCGTGGAGATCAACGCCAGGCAGGCGGCCACGCTCGCCCAGCCCTACCCCGGTGTGCTCCCGGAGCCCAAGTCGGTCCGCTCGTGACCCGGCTGCTGGTCGCCAGCCGCAACGCCAAGAAGCTCGTCGAGCTGCGCCGGATCATCGCCGGCGCCCGGGTCGAGGTGCTCGGCCTGGACGAGGTGGCGATGTTCCCGGAGTCGCCGGAGACCGGGACGACCTTCGAGGACAACGCGGTCGCCAAGGCGCGCGAGGCGGTGGCCGCGACCGGCCTGCCGACGGTGGCCGACGACTCCGGGCTGGCGGTGGACGCGCTGAACGGCATGCCCGGCGTGCTGTCGGCGCGCTGGGCCGGGCAGGCCAAGGACGACCAGGCGAACCTGAACCTGGTGCTGGAGCAGTTAACCGACGTCCAGGACGAGCGCCGGACCGCGCGGTTCGTGTGCGCGGCGGCGCTGGTCCTGACCGACACCACGGAGATCATCGTCCGCGGCGAGTGGCCCGGCAGGCTGGTCCGGGAACCCCGTGGCACCAACGGTTTCGGCTACGACCCGATCTTCGTCCCGGAGGGCGAGACGCGGACATCGGCCGAGCTGTCGGCGGCGGAGAAGGACGCGATCTCCCACCGGGGGCGGGCGTTGCAGCTACTGCTGCCCCACCTGCGCGCGCTGGCTCACGGCTGATCCGGCGCGAACTGCGCGAGCGCCACCTGCCTGGCCGAGGCGATCTCCTCCGCGCTGGCCGTGCCGGAGGCCTCGACCACGGCCGTCCATTCCTCAATGGACTGACGGGAGAACTCCTGCGCCTCCGGGGAGCTCGCGGCGGCCACCGGGTCCTCGGTGACCTCGCCGGCGACATAGAGGGCCAGCGCGAGGAACGCGCCGTCCCACCCTGGGCCGACGTAGAGCGCGCCGGAGCCGTTGCCGGCCATCTCGATGGGCACGGAGTGTTCCAGTTCAAGCAGTGTGCCGTCGCCGTCGGGGGACAGGCGTAGCTCCACCACGCTCGTCGGGCCGCCGAAGGTCACCCGGAGCAGCGTGGGTGGGGCGCAGGTCAGGATCTCCCCGCCGGCGTTGCCCTCCAGCTGGAAGTTACCGCCGGCGCGCAGGTCACCGCTGAGTGGCATGAACCAGCGCCGGACGCGTTCGGGGTCGGTCAGCGCGTCCCACAGGTCCTCGGCCGAGGTGTCGTAGCCGCGCCGGAGCAGGACGCGTACCTCCTCGCCGCCGCCCTCGGTCGAGCGTTTGCCGACCTCTCGGTGAATGGCCTTGAGCTGGCCGGCGATATCGAGCATCTGTCGGTCCTTCCGGATCGCGTCGGTGTTCGTGGACCGCGACAGTCTGACAGTGCCGACTTATATAAGTCAATCTTTAACGAAGCTAGGCGCCGGGAAGCTGGGACCGCAGCACCGCCGCCGCGTTGGTCACCGCCGAGGCCGACGCCTGCCAGCTCGAGTCGAGCGGGTGTTCGGTCAACAGCACCACGATGTAGCGCCAGTCCGGCCCCACGAGCCCGGTGCTGTGCAGCACCATGGCGGTGTCGTTGTTGCCCCACCCCTGTTTGACCGCCCAGTGCGCCGGTAACCCGTTGGGGATGCCGAAGTACTGGTCGAACCCGTCGGCCGCGACGCGTTCGGTGTTGCCCAGCGCGTCGACGATCAGGGCGCTGTCGCTGGCCGGCATGTTCAGGATGTGGTGGTAGACGCGGGCCAGGTCGGCCGCGCTGAGCAGTACCTCGCCCCATTGGCCGGGGTTCTCCGGCGGCAGCGTGTCGGTCAGCCCGAGCGTGCGCGTCGTGCGCAGGACGATGTCCTGGCCGCCGCCCTGCACCCAGAGCGCGCTCGCGATGTGGTCGTCGCTGCGCATGAGCATCTCGGTCAGCCGCTTCCGGTCCCCGGCGTCCGCGCCGCGCTCGAGGACGTCGATCGCGATGAGCAGCTTGACCAGCGAGGCCGACCGGAACTGGCGGTTGAGGTTGATCGCCAGGGGGATCTCGCCGGACACCCGGTCGACGACGACGGCGCCGAGGGTGGTGTTCGGCTCGGCCTCGGTCACCGCCAGCAGCAGGAGTTTCGGATCGATCTCGTTCGCGGCCCGCGTCTCGGGAGCCGGATCGCGGGTGCTCGGCGGCAGGATCTCGCTCGGCGCGGTCGTCGCGTTCGCGGCCGCCGGCGCCGGCTCTGGTTGGTTGGCCGCGTTCACGGCGCCACAGGACACCGACAGGCTCAACGGCAGGGCGATGAGCAGTCGGCGGACACGAAAGCCCGAAGAGGTGCGCATGCCATCAATACGCCGCCTCGAATAGCAAAGTTGGCCTCTTCGGGCGCCAACTTCCCGCATACCCAGGTCGTACGGGCTAACCCGTCAGCACGTTGTCGCGGTGTGCCCAACGCGACCTTTTCGTGATATTCAGACCTTCAGGTCGCGCCGAAGTTTCGCTACGTGCCCGGTCGCGCGCACGTTGTAGAGCGCGGTGGCGATCTTGCCGTCCGGGTCGACGACAAAGGTCGACCGAATCACACCCATGACCGTGCGGCCGTAGTTCTGCTTCTCGCCGTAGGCGCCCCACTCGGTCAGTACCGACCGGCTCTCGTCGGACAGCAGCGGGAACGTGAGGCCCTCGTCGGCGACGAACTTGGCGAGTTTGGCCGGCTTGTCCGGCGAGATGCCGACCACGGCGAAGCCGGCGTCGTTGAGCTCGGCGAGGTTGTCGCGGAAGTCGCAGGCCTGCTTGGTGCAGCCCGGCGTGCCCGCACTCGGGTAGAAGTAGACGACGACGTGCTTGCCACGGAAGTCGGCGAGGGAGACCTCGGTGCCGGTGCTGTCCGGGAGCCGGAAGTCCGGGGCGGGGTCACCCTCGGCGAGCCGCTGCTGGTTGGTCATGTCCGCGACGCTATCGCCTTCACACGACGCCGTCGTACAGCAGGACCGGCGC
Source organism: Actinophytocola sediminis (assembly GCF_054779715.1). Taxonomy (NCBI): domain Bacteria; kingdom Bacillati; phylum Actinomycetota; class Actinomycetes; order Pseudonocardiales; family Pseudonocardiaceae; genus Actinophytocola; species Actinophytocola sediminis. The sequence goes on from NZ_BAAGXS010000102.1 coordinate 26,011, forward strand.
GGCGGTGGCGGCGTCGGACCGGACGGTGATCCGCAGCCGGCTCGGCTCCTTGGCCGTGGCGAACGCGACCGCGATCCGTAACGAGTCGTCGGGGGCGACTTCCTCGGTGGCGCCGGAGGGGCCGTTGTAGCCCTGGGTGGAGTCGATCACCTGCTTGGTCGGCTCGCCGTCGATCGTGGCCGTGAAGGACAGGCTCGCGGGGCGGTAGGCGACCGTGCCGCCGTTGTCGACGGTCAGCTCGAAGGCGACCGCGCGCACGGCCAGCGGGTAGGCGGTGTCGGTGGGGGTGAAGGACTTCGGCGGGGAGATCGTCAACACGATGCCGTCGCCGATCGACTTGCGCACGCCGTCGGTGGCCTGGTAGTCGGAACGCTCCGCGGCGGCGGTGGGGGTGGCGTTGGATGAGGACGGGGGGTTCTCTGATGAGTGGCCGATCCCGCATCCGACCAGAACCAGCAGTGCGCATGCGGCGACCGCGAGTCTGGCGATCTGCACGGGGGTACCCCTTCCTGGGGGAGGTTTGTACGACTGAATGCACTATTCCGTTGGCGCAGCTGGTGCACTGGCGTCGACGCGGAGCTGGTGTCGTGCCGTGGCCGAGCTGTGACCAGAGGAGTACCGAAAGTGATCATCGCCACGTCGGCGTCAGGCCGCCAGCGCGAAGAAGAGGACGAAGACCGCGACGGTGACCAACCAGGTGGCGATGAGCCAGCCGAAGTCCCGCCAGGGCGAGATGGCTTTGTGGTCCTCGCCGGGGACGTACACACCACGCGCTTCGAACCGGTCGACGAGCGTGTCCACGGCTTTGCGGGGCGTGCGCATCGATGGCTCCTTCCGGTGGTCAGGGTGGCGGGATGGGGCCCGTCGCGTAGAAAGCCTTGCAGACGCCGTCGACGGTGTCGGTGGCGAGGTGGAGGACGCTCGCGCCGTCGGTCGAGGCGAGGATGGACGGGCTGAAGTTGCGGCAGGCTTCGTTGTTCGGGTCGGGCACCTCGACCGGCGCGGGGATCTCCCGCCACGGGCCGTCCCCGGCGAGATCGTTGACCAGGATGGTCTTCCCGTTGCCGGGTGCGTGGCTGCCGTCGGCGTTGACGAGCATCTCGCTGGCCAACAGGATCGAGCCGGTCGGACTGACCGTGATGGTCGGCGTGTGTCGAGGATACTTGCCATCGGCGGTGCGGACGCCAGTACCGAGGTCGAGTGGGTTACCGAAATCCCACCCGTTCTGTGACCTTCGGAAGTAGGTGCTGCACAACGGCTCGTCCAGGTTGCAGACCTCGTAGACGAGGAAGTAAGAGCCGTCAGCGAGCCGCCGAACCCCAGGCATCCCAGGCCGAACGAAGAAGTCGCTGTTCTTGACGGTGTCGATGGGTGCCGACCAGGTGAGGCCGTCGCTGGAGCGAACCTGAACGATCTTCTGGTCGTGGTTGGGCTTGTCCGTCTCGTCGGCGTAGAAGACGGCGAGCTGCCCGTCCGCGGTGACGGACAGCTCGGGCTCCCAGGCGTTGTACTGGTTGGCCGAGGTGGCGATGGTGGAGCGGAAGGTCCAGGTGCGGCCGAGGTCGCGGCTCTCCCAGAGACGCTGGGTGGTGGCGCGCTGGTCGGCCGGAACGCGGTAGCCGGCGGTGGTGGCCCATAACAGGGTGCCGGCTGGCATGTCGCCGATCGGCGCCGGTAACTCGTAGAGGGTGCCGCAGCACATGCCCTGCCCGTCGGCGCCCGCCGGGTCCGGGATGTTGGCGATGTGCTGGAAGGTGGCGCCGTCGTCGAGGCTCTCGAGGATCACGCCGACGGAGTCGCCGTTGGCCACACTGCCGACGGTGGCGAAGATCCGGCCGTTGGCGGGGCCACTGTGTTCGAGCCGGATGACGCGGGGATAGGCGGCGCCACCGGGGTAGAGCAACTGTCGTTGCGTCGATAAGTCCTGCTCAGAGCGGTCGGCGGCGCTTGCCGGGGTCGCCGCGATGGCGGACCCGAAGAGCAGTACTACCAGCAATAATCGCAATCGCACGCAGATCAGTCCCCGACCGGTTCGTTCGCCACTGCTTGTAGTCGGATCCTAACGGACAAGGACGACGATGTCGGGGGCCGAACGGCGGGTGGACCTGGATACTCTGTGTGCGGCGCCCCCGGCGCCCGGGGCCGTAGCCCAACGGCAGAGGCACTGGATTTAGGTTCCAGCCAGTGAGGGTTCGACTCCCTTCGGCCCCACCAGCTCTGACCAGGGGAAACGATCGGTACAAGATCGCAAACCTGGTCATTGGGTGTCGGGGCTTCGCCATCCGGTCTCGAGTTCTTATTCGCTGATGTTGTCGATGCTCTCCGCGAGCCGTGCGGATTTGCCCTCAAGGTCAACACAGCTGGACTTTCCGGGTTTATGAGCAGGCGATACACCGTTGTTCGGGTATGTGGCGGAAGGTGGGTTGTGCGTGAGATCGAGTGCGTGCAGGATGTCTCCCGGTGACGTGAGCAGGCGTGGTTGGTGGTCGAGTCTGAGTTGCTGAACCGACGTCAATTGATGCACGGCGACCACCCAGTCCGCTTTGACGATCAATAGTGCGCCAACTCTGATGACTGCGTCTTTTGTCGAATCCAGTGCGGTCAACAACGGACCGAGATTCTGCATGAGAGTGGCGGTTACCGCTGCGTCGTGGGCGAGCACGCCGCGAACGTCGGCCGCGTGTGCCGCGACAGCAACGACTTCTCCGGCGAGTTGTGAGTCACGTACCCGTGCTCGCATGTGTCGGAACCACGAGCCGAGGACAGGATCGTCTCGCTCGACCACATCGGTTCCGGCAAGGTTCAGCAGGATCTCAATCGCGCTCTCAACGCCCTGATGGGCAGTCTCGTTATGTAGGTAGATGCTGACCGGAAAGGTGTGATTAGCCGAAATGAGATGCCACTCGGCCGACGGTGTTGGTGGCGGAGGTTCGTCATCAAGTAGAAATTCAAGTTCTGATATGTCAGAAGGTACGTTGCCCTTGGTTGCCGCGTCGAGTTCTCCCTGGTAGAGCGCGCGGAATTGGTTCAAACATCGCTCTCGGGTTGGGCCGATACTGCCGTGCGGCATGTGCAGTGCCGCGGCAACGGCTCGGTACTCCGCTCGCTCCGCGAGCACGGTCAGCCGTAGAAGTTCTTGGCATCGATGCGGCAATCTGAGGAACGCGGACCACAATATTGACATATTGCGCTCGGATGGATCCGTTGATGGTTCGATTACTGTAGTCGTGACGGTCGCAATGGTGTTGAACTCTATCTGAATGGAATGATACCTGTTTGCCTCTCGCCGAGTTGTGACGATCAGCCAACCGGCTAGTGCGCGTGGCTCATTTAGTCGATCGATGTTCCTTAGCATGCTAAGCCAGACGGTCTGGGCGACGTCTGCTGCGGCAATGCGGTCCAACCCGTTGGCGCGCGCGACGTGCCAAACCACCGGAGTGAGCTCTCTTATCAGTATATCTAGCCCGTCCTGGTCCCCTTGTTTTGCGGCGATCAGGCTGGTCTCAATCTTGTCCTGTCCTGAGCCGCCCGATTCGACGGTCTTGGTGCCTACGTTGTTGCTCATAAGTCCGTCCTCGGCCTGGTGGCGTCGGGATGTGCGCCGGGTGGGTGAATATCTCTCCACTCGTGCCTCGGGTCTGCAGATTCTCCCTCAGGATGCCGTGTTCTCCCAGGTCACTGCAAGCTGGCCAGTTGAAGCTCTCGCTAGTGCCGTGACTGGAATAGGTTCGCGTCGTGCGCTCATCGCCGCAGCGGCCTGGCATCCGGCGAACGTATCCAGTCACAGCACCATGGCACCGTAGTTGGCGACGGCTGTTCGCCGGATCGGGCGGCCCGCGTGGGGGCTCGAACCCGAACCCGCTGGTTAAGGGCCAGTGCTGTCATAGCGAGTCGGGGTGTCCCTGGTCTTCGAAGAGCGGGTAATTCCCTGATGTCCCGGGTGTCGCGGGTGGACATGCTGTGTGACATGAGAATCGCCATTGTCGCAGTCGCTGCTGCTGCCGTCGTCGTCGCGTCGCCCGCCGCCGCGGCGGCCGCTCTCCCGCCGCCCAACGATGCCGCGCTGACCGCCGCGATCTCGGGCCTGCCCAACCAGGAGACGACCGGCGCACTCGTCCGGATCACCGGCTCGGCGGGTGACTGGTCCGGCACCGCCGGCGTCGCCGACCTCCGCACCGGTGCCCCGGTCCGGCCGGACGGGTACTTCCGGACCGGCAGCACCACCAAGGTCTACACCGCCGTCATGGTGTTGCAACTCGCGCAGGAGCACCGGATCGACCTCGACCAGCCCGTGCAGCGCTTCCTGCCCGGCCTGCTTCCGGCCGACTACCCGCCGGTCCCGGTGTACACGCTGCTCGACCACACCTCCGGCCTGCCGTCGGTGGACATCCCCGGCCTCTACGACCCGCAGTGGATTCTCGACCACCGCTTCGAGCACTGGAGCCCGCGGCAGGTGGTGGACACCGCCCTGCGACACCCGATCGACTTCCAGCCAGGCACCGCGCAGAAGTACACGAACACCGCCTACGTCACCGCCGGCATGATCATCGAGAAGGTGACCGGCCGGTCCTACGCACGCAACCTGCGCGACCGGATCACCGGCCCGCTGCACCTGCGCCACACCTACTACCCGGGCGACGACCCACGCCTGCCCAACCCGGCCGCTCGCGGCTATCTCGACGTGGACGGCGACCTCGTCGACGTGACCGAGATGAACCAGTCGATCCCGGGCACCGCGGGCGCGATCATCTCCACGGCAGCGGACCTTGACCGGTTCATCACCGGGCTGTTCCGCGGCCGGCTGCTGGGCAAAGCGATGATGACCAGGCTCTTCACGATTCCGGATGTGCCCATGTTCGACGGCAGCGGCCCGGCGTCCTACAGCCAGGGCCTGCAGCGCCTCACGGTGAACGGCGTGACTGTCTGGGGCAAGACCGGCAGTCGCCACGGGTACGCGAGCGGCATCTTCGCGACCCGGGGCCTGGAACGAAAGCTCGCCTACTCGGTGAACCCGACGGTGAAGTCCCAGGACGGCCAACCACTGATCGTCCAGAAGATCGCCGCCGCGGCGGCAAGCTGACCCGCGGTCGCCAACGGGATCCCCAGGGCTTGTCGCAATCGGCCCTGGGGACCCGCCTGATCTTGATAACGTGCTGGTGAGCCGGTGTGGGCACGATCATGAGGGGCATTTCAGGTGATCATTCGACGTAGCGTTGTGGTCGGTGTTGGCGCGGTGCTCGCGTTGATCGTGAGTGGGTGCTCCGATCGTGCGGCAACCGACTCGGCGGGCCAGCCCGCGGGCGAGGACAACCAGCCCGCGGTCACGACCATTGATGTCACGGTCAACGACCAACCAGTCGATCTGACCGGCGCGGAGTCGAAGTGTTACGACCACGAAGGTCACCTGAGTGTCGAGGCATACGATCCCGACGACTCCGATGTCTCGCATTTCCTGATGGACTACTACCAGAACGAGGTGGCCCTCAGCATCAGCGTGCAAGGCGGCGACCCAGACCTGTTCCAGTACGAACCGGGCACAGACGGGCAGACCGCCAAGGTGACGCGCGACGGCGACTCGGTGTCGGTCACCGGAACCATCGGTGTGGCTGACTCGTCGGACCCCCGGCCGTTCTCGATTACTGCCAACTGCGCGAAGTTCTTCGACACCCCGCCGGACAGCAGCAAGGTCGATTCGTCGGACCTGCCCAGCATTCCGTCGACCTGCCCGCCGGGTGAGATCGTGTGTTACCAGGACGGAAATTAGTTCACGGGGCGCCGGCGGCATGCTTGAATCTCCAACTATTCTCGAGTCAAACGGTGAACCATCGCAAGGTTCGTTTCCGCTGGAATGATAGGGAGAACCTTTGCGAACCAGATCGATCATATCCGTGCTCACAGCCGTCGTGTCCCTGCTGTTGGTCGCGCCGATTTCTGCTCAGGCGACGACCGCGTGTGGTGCCACGGCGGAGCAGTGGGTCGGCAGTTTCGACGGTGATCACATCCGGAGTTGGTCGACTCCCATTCCGTTGTCCGTCGAGGTCACCCAGGACGCCACCGGCGCACTTCAGGTGGCGACCGACGTCGACGGGGTCGGCCATCCGATGACCCATGTGGATATCGTGCTGGACCGATTGCACTGGATCGTCGAGCGCCCCGAAGACTTGTTCTTCCCGCTTCGGAAGTATGGTGCAAATCCTGGCGAAGTAACCTGTTCTGGCGATGTTGTGACGAGCTTCTCGGGTTATGTCCTGGATTTCCTCCCTGGATACGGCGAGGTGACGTTCAGCGATTTCGAACTCGTCCGGGTCAACTGAAATCTGCTGGATTGATCAGCAGGCCGCAGTATGCGTGACGACGGTGCTCGGCTGTGGTCCCATCGAACCGGTGGGCCTCGGCCGGGTACCGTTTCAGGAGATCTCGGCGACGGCTCTGCGGATCGCGTCGATTTCCGGGGCCGGGCCCTGGAAGAACTGTAACGACGTGGTCCACTCGAGCATGGCTTCTTCCCGTTGTCCCTGCGCGAGCAGAGCGAGGCCCTTGACGTGCGCCGCTCGGGTCTGGCCGTACGGGGAGTTCACTTTCTGGTGAATGGTGAACGCGTTGCTGGCGTGGCGCAGGGCCTGGTCGTGGTTGCCCTTCTCGTGGGTGATCCACGCCAACAGGATCTCGGCGTCGCCGCGGAGGCGTAACAGCTCACCTTTGTGGGCGAACTCGATGGCGCGATGGGTATGTTCCTCGGCGCGGTCCAGCAAACCGTCGGCCTTGTCTATCGACGCCAGCTGGAGAAGCGCCTCGATGTGCGCTTTCTTGTACTCCAGCTTTTCGCAGTTCGTGAGTGCCGAATCCGCGTGGTAACGCGCCTGTGCGGTGAGGCCGAGTTCGTGGTAAGTCCCGGCGAGGGAGATCAGGGAATCGGTGATGTCGTACTCGTCGCCGAGGTCCTCGGCTACCGCCAGTGCCTTGGTCGCGTGGGCGATCGACGCGGTGGTGTTGCCGGTTTTCGAATAGGCCTGCGCCAAACCGCGAAGCGCCTCTGACTCGTAGTGCTGGTCGCCGTTCTGCCGGTAGCAGTCGAGAGCTATCAGGTGTTGCTCGATGGCTTCGGTGAACTCTCCTCGGCGGATCATGATCATGCCCAGCGTGGCATGGGCCGCGCCTTTGGCCGAGTTGCTGGAATTGGCGTCGATCAGGTCGAACGCGGACAGCACGTACTTCTTGGCGACGTCGAGCTGGTCCCGCCACTCCTCGAGGACGCTGAAGTTCAGCAGCGCCAGCAACTGGAGCGCGGTGAATCCGTGGCGTTCGGCGATCCGCAGCGCCTCGCTGATCTGGTCGGCCGCGTCCTGCAGGTACCCCTGCGTCGCCAGCGCGTCCCCAAGGCCGATGCGCGCGCGAGTCTCCCCTTCGGCGAACCCCAGTTCGAGGTACTGGCTCAACTCGGCCCTGATGTGCGGGAGCGCACGCTGAATATCCCGAACGCGCACATACACCGACGAGAACGACGAGTGCATGGCGGCCTTCGCCCGCCGGTTCTCCGTGCTCGTGGCCGCCCGTAACGCGATCTCGAACGCCCCGAGCGCCTCGATGCGGTACTCGCCGTGCGTGACCACGTACGGGCGCAACGACTCGGACAGGTACCAGGCGATCTCCATCGGCCCGTACTCGGCCGTGTAGCGGATCGTCGCGATCAGGTTGGGCGCTTCGTCGCCCATCCACTGCGCGGCGTTCGACACGATCGGCGGATGTTCGGATGTCACGATCGTGGGATGGGTGCGGGGTAGGCGGATCCAGGTCGGATACAGCCGGTCGGCGGCCTGGTCGGCGGTGGTGACGTAATAGCTGTACAACCGCGACAGCGCGGAGTCCAGCTCGTCGTGGTCATCCTCGGTGACGCACCGGTCGTGGGCATATAAGCGCACCAGATCGTGGAACCGGTAGTGCCGCGGCCGGCTGGCGTGGATCAGGCTGGCCGCCCGCAGCTCACCGAGCAACAGATCGGCCCGCCCCGGCGCGATGTCGGCCACGTGATGGGCGCAGCTGCGACAGAAGTCCGGCCCAGGCACCAGACTCAACAGCCGGAACAACCGCGCCGCCGGCGCGCTCAACGTCCGGTACGACAGGTCGAACACCGCCCGCACCGTGGCCCTCGGGTCATCGGCGATGGTCAGCGCGGAGAGCCGGTCGTGCTGTTCCAGCTCGGTGATGAACTCGGGTAGCGGCCGCGTGCTGTGCAGGTAGGCGGTCGCCGCGACGCGCATCGCCAGCGGAAGATACCCGCACAGCTCGATGATCTGCCCGACGTCGGTGTCCGCCGGCTTCGGCGCCCCGGCCAGGATGTCGCGCACCAGCCGGGCCGAGTCGTCCGCCGACAGCGGCGCCAGCGGCAGCAGGCGCGCGCCGGTCAGCGCCGCCAGGCTCGGCATCTGCGACCGGCTGGTGATCAGCACCGCGGACTCGGGCGCGGCCGGGATCAGGTTGTGCACCTGCTGGGCGTTCGCCGCGTTGTCCAGTACCAGCAGGATGCGGCGATCGGCGACCAGGCTGCGATAGGTGTTGGTGAGGTCCTCGAGGTCGGTCGGCACCTGGGTGGATGGCAGGCCGAGCGCGGGCAGGATGCGGCTGAGCACCCGCTCCGGGCTCAACGGCATGTGCTCGGAGTAGCCGTGCAGGTCGATGAACAGCTGCCCGTCGGGGAACCGGGTGCGGATCTCGTGCGCGAGCTTGACCGCGAACGCGCTCTTGCCGACCCCCGGCATACCGCTGACGACCAGTACCGGCGCGCCCGCACCGGACGGGGTGATCAACACCGAGCGCGCGGTGGTCAGCTCGCTCGCCCGCCCGACGAAGTCGCCGATGTCGGCCGGCAGCTGGGCCGGCGTGAGGTGGACCAGGGCGGAGGCGATCGCTTCGGCGTGGCCGTTGCCTGGCTCGTCGAGGGAGTCGGTGAGCACCCCGTGGTGGGTGCGTTCGAGCTCGGCCCCCGGGTCGACGCCGAACTCGTCGGCCAGATAGGCGCGCGCCCGTCGATAGGTCGCGAGCGCCTCCACCCGCTTGCCGGAGCGGTACAGCGCCATCATCAGCTGTGACCACACGCGCTCGCGCTCGGGAAAACGCGCGGTGATCGCGCGCAGATCGGTGACCAGCTCGGCATGACGCCCCAGGCCAAGGCAGGCGTCGGCGCGTTCCTCGACGGCCTGGCCGTACTCCTCGACCAGCGCGTGCACGGCCCGCGACTTGGCCGTGCTCGGCGGCAGGCTCGCCAGCGGTTCGTCGCCCCACAGCGCGAGTGCCTGGTCGAGCCTGGTCAACCGCTCGGCGCCGCGCACGGTCTCGGCTTCCTGCAACAACCGGCGGAACCGCGCCAGATCCACCGTGTCGTCCGGCACGCTGAGGCGGAACCCGTCCGGTAACGCCACGATCAGGCCCGGGGTCGCCAGCGTCCGGCGTAATCGGCGGACGTAGGTCTTGGCGCTCTCCCAGGCGTCGCTCGGCGGGTCGTCCTCCCACAGCCACTCGACCAGCTCGTTGACCGACACGACATGGTTGGCGCGCAGCAACAGACAGGCCAGTGCGACCTGCTGGCTGCCAGCGGGAACGTGCACGGGCTGGCCAGCCCGCAGAACGGCGATCGGTCCCAGCAAGCGGAATTCGATTACAGGCACCTCACCGCCGCCCCCACTTTCCCTGGTCTGTCGCTGACAGCGACCGGGCGACGCCCCCGGCTACCCAGTGCGCACATACCGATGCTGTTGGTTCCCGTAGGATAATCCGCCCGGCGCGCGCAGTGGTAAGGGTCCGGCAAACTTGGGCCACCGGCTTTTTACCTGTTGGCACCGGCCGTCGGTGGTCGGTGCGGCCGATACGCACTAACGATCGGCTCGCAACGTTGCGGTGACTTGGTTGCGCTACCCTTAGCGCGGACTATGCCTGGCATGAGGAGGGTGCGATGAACACCATGTCCGTCGACAGTGTTGTCACCGAGTTATCCGACGACTACCAGCCCGCGGAGATTATGACTGCCTGGGCCGAACGGCCATCGGACACCGACTAGCCACCACCGGCCCAGCTGACCAGCTCGTGGACGAGCCACGACTGCGCATCTCGTCCTACGGTGCGTTGCTGTGGCATGCTGGTCAGTTGATCTGGCACGACACACTGGCACACCGACGGTTCGCCATCGGCGAGGACGCGGATGTCGTGCTGCGCTGCTTCACCACTTGGCAACCGCTGAGCCAGATCCGCAAGCACGCCCGTGACGACGACCATGTCGATGCCCTGGTCGCGATCACCGAGCAGCTGCGGGCGGTCAACATCCTCATCGCCTGGGAGTCCGAACGCCACCGCGTCGAGGACACCCAGGAGACCGCGTGGCACAGCTGGGGCCGGATGGCGGCGCTGTTCCACACCGAGACCCGCCACCTGCGCGATCAGCCGTTCCTCAGCCCCACGGCCGATCAGGAACGGTTGCGCGACCGCCTCGACCACGAGCCGCCGCCCGCCGTGTGCCGGGAACTGCCGACAACACACCGGGTCCCGCTGGCTGACGTGCCAACGACATCCTGGGCTCGCTCCGACTTCCTGGATGTGCTGTCCCATCGGCGAAGTTCGCGCCAGTTCAGCGGGGACCCGGTGTCGTTCGAGGCGATCAGCGCGCTGCTGCGCTGGGGTGGCGGGATCACCGGGCTCGACGAGCCGACCCAGACCGCCTTCAAGACCTCCGCGTCCGGCGGCGGGCGGCACCCGACGGAGATCTACGTGCACGCGCACCGGGTCGCCGGGCTCGACCCCGGGCTGTACCACCTGAACACCCGGCGCGACGAACTCGAGCTGGTCGGTCCACCGCAGCCGCCGGCCGCGCTCGTGGACCTGCTCGGCGACCAGGACTGGGTGGCCGACAGCGGGTGTCTGGTGTTCTTCACCTGTGTGCTCGCGCGAAGCACGTGGAAATATTCCACCGCGCGTACATATCGCATGGTGCACCTCGATGTCGGCCACCTCAGCCAAACCTTTTACCTGCTAGCCGCCGCGCTGGGGCTCGGTATGACCTTCACCGCGGCCATCCGCGACGAGCGACTCGAGGATTTGCTGGGGATTGACGCCGGACATGAATTGGTGATGGGCTGTTCAGTGATTGGCACGCCGCTAATTGTGACCTCTGCCGAGCACGCAGAGTAGCCATAGGAGGGCGCTGGGTTGTCCGGGGAGGGCAAAGCAGACAATCGCGTCACCTACGCGGAGATCTTCGCCGTACGAGAGTTCCGGGCACTGTTCGCCAGTCGGTCGCTGTCCACCATCGGCGACTACCTCGCGCGGGCGGCGCTGACCATCGCGGTCTTCACCGAGACCGGGTCCGAGGCGCTGATGGGCATCACCTTCGCCCTGAGCGTCCTGCCCGACCTCATCGGCGGCCCGGTGCTCGCCGGCCTCGCCGACCGGTTCCCCCGGCGCGCGGTCATGATCGTCGCCGACTTCGGGCGCGCGGTGCTCCTGCTGGTGATGGCGATCCCGGGGATGCCGCTGTGGTCCCTGTGGGCCCTGCTGTTCGCGATCCGACTGGTGGACTCGCCGTTCAACAGCGCCTACATCTCCACCATGTCCGTTGTCCTGCCTGGTAAGCGGCTGGTGCGCGGGTCCGCGGTGACCCAGCTGGTCAACCACATCGCCTACACGGTCGGCTACGGCCTCGGGGGCGTGGTCGTCGCGATCACCGGGCTGTCCGTCGTGCTGATATTCAACTCCGCCACCTTCGTGCTGTCCGGTCTGGTGATCCTGGTCGGCGTGCTCGCCCGGCCGGCGACCGCCAGCGCCGACACCCCACCGACCCTGCTCGGTTCGGCCAAGGCCGCGACCCGCTACATCCTCGGCCACCCGCGGCTGCGGCTGATGATGCTGTTCCCGTTCGCCATCGCCACCACGCTCGCCACCGAGGCGCTCGCGGCCCCCTACGCGGCGCAGATCAGCCACGGGTCGGCCGTCGCCGGGCTGCTGATGGGCGCAGGCCCGGCCGGCATCGTGATCGGGCTCTGGCTGCTGCCCATGATCATCCCCGAGCAGCGCACCCGGCACCTGGTGATCCTGTCGATCATCAGCTGCGCCCCGCTGGTGCTGTTCGTCGCCGCACCGGGCGCGCTGGCGGCGAGTGTGCTGATCGTGGTCTCGGGCATCGCCCTGTACTACTGGATCCCGCTCGCCGCCGAGTTCACCCAGACGGTCCCCGACAGCATGCGTGGCCAGGCCGTCGGACTCATGACCACGATGATGCGGGCCACCCAGGGCGTGGCCATCCTGGTGTTCGGACTGGCCGCGCAGAACGCCCCGTCATCAGCGGTGATCGCGGTGTCCGGCGCGCTGGGCACGGTCCTGGTGATCGGCCTGTCGGTCGCCTGGGTGATGGTCGGCCGGTCCGCGTCGCTGGCCAGGGCGCCCGGGGCCGCCCCGATCCCCGAGCCATGATCGGCTGTGACGACCGAGTGGCTGTCCGTCATGTGTCCGTGAACTGTACGTGCCCACCGGCAACCTAGGAGTATGGACTCAGGGGGTCTCGGCGCGGTAAACGGTCCGGATCGACAACGAAATACCCAAATCGACACAATCAGTACGGCTGTGCTCGTCGTGCTGACGGTGGTCATGCTGGTCGGCCTCGTGCTGGCCTGGTCGGCAACGCCCGCCGTGCCGTGGGTGACGGCACTGGCGTTCACGCTCTGCGGGATGACGCACGCGGAACTGGCCCGCTACCGGGCGCTGCGCTCGGCGCAGCCCGTGGACCCACCGGGGGTGTCCACGGTCGCGATGTGGCTCATCGGCGCGGTGTTGACCCTGCCCATCGCCGCGATCCTGATCGTGGCGGTCGTGCTGCACGCGCATGATCAGCTTCGCGGCCTTCGCCACGAGCCGGGCCAGCCCGGCCGGGTGCTGGCCAGTGTCGGCGGCGCGACGCTCGCGTGGCTCGTGCTGCCGATCACGCACTGGTCGCCGCCGGTGGGGGGCCCGGACACGGCGACCGTGCTGGCGGCGGGGTTCGCCGCGCTGCTCTACCTCGTGGCCACCGACTGGCACACGCTGCTCGGCGGCGCGCGGCGCGTGGTGTTCGGTGAACACACGGGCGCCAACGGGGTGTGTGGCTTCGCGGTGACCCACGCCGCGCTCGGCGTGCTGCTCGGGCTGTTCGCGCAGTTCTCCGTGGTCGCCATCCCGTTCGTGCTGCTGCCGGTGGCCTACCTGCAGCGGGCTCTGCGGGGGCGCGCGCTGCACCACGCCGCGGCCCACGACGCGAAGACGCAGCTGTGGAATCACGCGGCCTGGCAGACGCTCAGCACCGCGGCGCTCGCGAGCCACCGCACCCGGGCGCGCTCGGCGGTGCTCATGGTCGACCTCGACCACTTCAAGGACCTCAACGACACCCACGGCCACCACGCCGGGGACGACGTGCTCACCAGCGTGGCGCACGTACTGCAGAACACCACTCGGCGCAACGCCATCGTCGCCCGATTCGGGGGAGAGGAGTTCAGCATCCTGCTCCCCGGAGTCACCGAACACGAGGCATGTCAGGCCGCGGAACGCATCCGTCACCAGATCGAGGCGCTGAGCGTGATCACGACGAACCTGCACAGCAGGCCGACGACGATCAGTGGCATCACCGCCTCGATCGGCGTCGCCACGACCCACCACGCCGACGCCAGCGTCGACGACCTGCTGGTGCACGCCGACCGCTTCCTCTACCAGGCAAAGGAACTGGGCCGCAATCGCGTCTGTGGCCCGGCGCTCATGGCCGCGGCATGACGCCCGCCGTGGTTCGCGGCGGGCTCCTGGCGTTGCCGGCCGGTGCCGCGGTGTACGCCGGGGTCGCCGTGCCGATCGGGGCGAGTGACCTGGCGCGTGCGGGCGTGCTGCTCGCCGCGGCGCTGGTCACGACCGAGCTCATGCGCCGGACGCACGCCGTCCGCCACGACGATGTCGAGCCGCGCGCCTCGTTGACCGTGATCTCGGTCTGGTCGGTCGCGGCCGCGGTGGCGGTGCCGCTCACGCTGGCCGTCGCGCTCGTGCTGGTCCTGTGCGCCTACCGCGACCTGCGGGGGGAGCACGACGCGCGGCACACGTTCATCAGCAACGCGGGCACGATCGCGTGGGCGCTGCTCGCCGCCCACTTCGTGGCCTCGTCCGGCGCGTGGACCACGCCCAGCCCGCACATCGACACCGGCGGGGTGCTCCTGCTCGCCGCGGCGGCGGCCGCGCATCTGGTGGTCAACTCCGCGTTCGCCGCGGCCGGGCACGTCCTGCGGGAGGGCAGGGTGTCCCGCGCGGCGTTCGGTCGTGGGGCCGACATCGGGCTCGAGGCGGCGTTGCTGAGCATCGGCGCGATCACCGGGGTGCTGCTGACCGGGTCGCTCGTCGTGGTGGCGGTCGCGGTGCCCGTCGTGGTCACGCTGTGCGGCGCGGCCACGACCCAGCACCTCGAGGGTGCCGCGTTCGTGGACCAGAAGACGGGTCTGGCCAACGCGGCGTCCTGGCAGGCCTACGCCGATCGGGTGGCCGCCGAGCTCGCCGGCGATCGGTGCGAGATCGGTGTGCTGATGGTCGACCTGGACCGGTTCAAGCGGCTCAACGACACCTATGGGCATCGCGCGGGCGACGACGTGCTGGCCGCGGTCGGCGAGTGTCTGCGGTCGCAGCTGCGGCAGGGCGATCTCGGCGGGCGCTTCGGTGGCGAGGAGTTCACCGTGCTGCTGCCCGACGCCAACGTCATCGACACCCTGGCCGTCGCCGAGCGGATCCGGGCCGCGATCGCGGCGTTGCGGGTGTCCACGGTCGACAAGAACGGTGCGCAGGTGGTGGTCAGCGAGGTGACCGCGTCCATCGGCGCGGCGGCCTACCCGCATCACGGCGCCACGATCCAGGACTGCCTGCGGGTCGCCGACCACTACGCCTACCAGGCCAAGCACCAGGGCCGGAACCGCGTGGCCGGGATCGACACCGAGAACATCACGTCCATGCGGACGTCCTCCGCCGGCTGACCGCCGCGCTGCGTTATGCCCTGTTCGTGCAGGTCGTAGCACCGCGATCGATACCTGTGCTGATTCGCGCGCATCGATTGTGGCAGGCTCCCTGCCGCGGGTGGCACAGCCAAGGAGGTTGCACGTGAGGTCACTCGGGGACTCGGACCCGAGACAGCTCGGGTCCTACCGGATGCTCGCCGGGCTTGACTCCGACGAGCTGGGTGTGGTGTTGGTTGGCAGCGCCCCGGATGGTCGGTTGGTGGCGGTGAAGCTGGTCAGCGCGCGCCTGACCGCCGTCGACGACGGGTTCGCGCAGCGGTTCGCCCGGGAGGCGGCGGCGTTGCGCCAGCTGCCCGGGGTGCATACCGCGCCGGCGGTCGACGCCGGTCCCGCCGAGGCCACCCCGTGGCTGGCCCTGGCGTTCGTGCCGGGGCTGTCGATGCGGCAGCTGATCGAGCGTGGCGTGCTGCTCGGCGAGGACGCCGTGTGGCGGCTGGCGGCCGGGCTGGTGGGCGCGTTGACCGAGATCCACCACGCCGGGCTGGTGCACCGGGACCTGACGCCGGTGAACGTGCGACTCACCGAGGACGGGGTGCGCTTACTCGACTTCGGCATCGCCAGGGCCATGGATCACGACGTGAGCCAGGGGGTCGGGGCCGCGGAGTTCGTCTCGCCGGAGCAGGCGCGCGGCAAGCCGGTGACGCCGGCCAGCGACGTGTTCGCTCTCGGCGCGATGCTGCACCTGGCCGCGACCGGGCGCACGCCGTTCGCCGGGGCCACCCGGGCCGAGACGTTGGGTCAGGTGTTGGGGGCGCAGCCGGATCTGTCGGTGTCGTTACCGTCGCGGCTGCGCCAGTTCCTCGCCGCCTGTCTGGCCGCCGATCCGCGTCAACGGCCGACGCTGGACCAGTTACGGACGATGATCGGCCCGATCTCGCCTGGCACGCATCCGTGGCCGTCGATGGTGGCGTCGATGATCGTCGAGCAGCGCGCCGAGGTCGCCCGGCTGGTCGGCAGCATGTCAAGCGCTGGTCAATCGCCCGTTGACGCGCCGACCAGGTGGATCGCACCGGTCTCCGCCCCGGCGGCCCCCGCCGCCCCCGCCGCCGTCCCCGCCGCCCAGCCGGCACGAAGAACGGCCCCGGCGCGGCCGGCCAAGCCGGACGCCAAACCCGCTGGCAAACGTGCCGGCAAACGTGCTGGCAAACGCTGGAAACCGGACAGATGGGCGGTCGGCGCCGGTTCCGCGGTGGTGACGGCCATCGTGTTCGCCATCATCATGTTCAACGCGCTCACCCCGGACCGGCCGATCCGGGGGGCGAGCGAGAACTCGGCGGCCCCCGGCCCGACCGTCGCCAGGACCACCGCGGCGCCGACGACGACCACCACCACCACGACGGCGACCACCACGACCGAGCAGGCCTCGGCCGGTCCGGTCACCGGGTTGGCCGGGAAGTGCATGGACATCGACGGGGCCAACAGTGTCAACGGCACCCGCGTCCAGCTCCACAAGTGCAACGGGACGGACGCCCAGCAGTGGCAGTTCGACTCGGGCGGCGCCGTGCGCGGGCTCGGCAAGTGTCTCGAGGTCGCCGGCGGTGACACCAGCGACGGCGCGAAGGTCCAGATCGCCGACTGCACCGGCGCCCCGGCCCAGCAGTGGGCGGTCACCTCCGAGGGCTGGATCATCAACGTCAACTCCAACAAGTGCCTCGACGTGCCCGCCAGTAACTCCGCCGACGGCACCCAGCTCACGATCTGGACCTGTCACGGCGAGGGCAACCAGACCTGGACCCCACCCGCCTGAGCGACGCCCCGGTCACCTGCCGCGGCTAGCCTGGAGTGCGTGCGTGTCGTGACGTGGAACGTGAACTCGGTCAAGCAGCGGCTGCCCCGGTTCCTGCCGTGGCTGGACCAGCGTCAGCCGGACGTCGTGTGCCTGCAGGAGACCAAGGTCCCCGACGACGTGTTCGCCGACCTGCTCGACGACGAGCTCGCCGACCGCGGCTACCAGGTCGCCGCGTACGGGGAGGCCAGGTGGAACGGGGTCGCGATCCTGTCCAGGGTGGGGCTGGCCGACGTCGTCCGGGGGATCGACGGCGCGCCGGGCTTCCCCCATCCCGAGGCCAGGGCGTTGGCGGCGACCTGCGGTGGGGTGCGGGTGCACTGTCTGTACGTGCCCAACGGCCGCGAACCCGGCTCGGCGCACTACGAGTACAAGCTCGCCTGGCTGGCGGCGCTGCGGGAGGTCGTCGCCGGTGGGCCGGCGGACGCGATCGTCTGCGGGGACATGAACGTCGCGCCGACCGACGCCGACGTGTTCGACCCGGCCGCCTACGTCGGGCAGACCCACGTCACCGAGCCGGAACGGGCCGCGCTGGTCGAGCTGCGCGAGCTCGGCCTGCACGACGTCACGCGCGAGCGGTGGCCCGAACAGCGGGTGTTCACCTACTGGGACTACCGCGCCGGCATGTTTCCCAAGGACTTCGGCATGCGGATCGACCTCGTCCTGGCCACCGCGCCGGTGACCGACCGGGTGCGGGCGACCTGGGTCGACCGGCACGCGCGCAAGGGCACCGGGCCGAGCGACCACGCGCCGCTGATCGTCGACCTCGACGAGGCGCCGGACGGGGACATCGGACCGGTCGTGCCGCCGCCGTCGGCGTCCTCGGTCAGGCGCGGCTCGGCACGGCTGCCGCAATCGCGCTGACCGCGGCCGCCGGGTCGTCGGCCAGGAACCGGATCCTGGTGGCCTCGCCGCCGGCGACCGGGATCGGCTCGGACAGCGTGACCAGCACGTCGGTCTGGTTGTTGACCGCCACGGTCAGCTCCCCGTCGACCAGCTGCCTGGCGCGGCCGGTGTGGTACCGGCGCTGCACGCGTACGGCCGTGACCACGGCCAGCGGCACCCGGAGCGCGAAGGTCGCGCCGTCGCGCAGCACCAGCTCCGTGCGCCCGACGACGTGCGGATAGGTCACCTCGACCGCCGCGATCGCCAGCACCTGGAGCAGCGCCACCGCGTCCAGCACGTGCACCACCGGCCACGGCACCAACAGGCCGACCACCGCGGTCTCCAGCGCCAGCACCCCGGCAAGCGCCAGCAACATCGGCGTCCGCTCCCGCGCATGACCGATCGCGACGTCACCGTGGCCGACCCCGACCCGTCGCCCCCGCAGCCAGTGCCACAGCGCCGCGAACGACCGCGCCACCCCGGTCACGGTCGCGCCACCCCGGTCACGGCTGCGCCAGCCGACGCAGGACCAGCCGCATCACCTCGGCCTGCGCGGGCGCGAGCGACTCGAGCACGGCGTCACCGAACGCGTCGATCGACCCGTCGACCATGGCCCGCAGCGCCGGCGGGAACGCCGCGGCTAGGTCGTCGGCCAGCGCCGGCACCCGCCGGTCGTCGACCTCGGCCTCGGCCAACTCCTCGAGCCGCCGTCGCAGCGCCGGGTCGGCCGGAGGCAGCGCGGCGACGATCCGGTCCCGGTCCGGATTGCCCTCCAACAGCGCCAACAGCTCGCGCTCCCGGTCGGCCATCGGCGACGGCGTGACCGCGTCCAGCACCGCACGCAGTTCCGCCGACACCGCGTCGTCGGCGTGCAGCCGACCCTGCCGTGCCCGCTCGATCAACCCGCCAAGCCGCGACCGCCGTCGCGCCAGCGCCTGCTCCTGCCGCGCCAGGTCGCCGTCCAACTCGACCAGGATCTCGTACAGGTCGCGGCCGCTGTCGTCGGCGAGCGCGTCGGCTGCCTCGTCCAGGCTCAGGCCGAGCTCGGTGAGCCGGCGAATCCTGGCCAACGCGATCACGTCCCGCAGGCCGTAGTCCCGATAGCCGTTGGGCCGTCGCCCGGGTTCGGCCAGCAGCCCCCGGCGGTGGTAGTGGCGGACCGTCCTGACCGACACCCCTACCGCCGCGGCCAACTCCCCGATGCGCATACGTCCAGTCAAGACCCTGACGTCGCGACAGGGTCAAGCCGTGCGGGCGTCCGGGTGCGGATCACCAGGGCGATCACCAGGCAGACCACACTCAGCCCGGTC
The DNA here is from genome assembly GCF_054779715.1 of Actinophytocola sediminis. Lineage (NCBI taxonomy): Bacteria > Bacillati > Actinomycetota > Actinomycetes > Pseudonocardiales > Pseudonocardiaceae > Actinophytocola > Actinophytocola sediminis. The sequence goes on from NZ_BAAGXS010000102.1 coordinate 45,045, forward strand.
AGCGCCACCGGCACCACCGTCATGCCCCACAGCTCGACACCACCACCGAGCACGCTCGGGAACATGCCCCCGAACATCGACGACGCGATCACGTACGACGTCGCGCCGGGCACCTTCTGGCTCAACCACACCAGCCCGGTCGGGAACAACGGACCAACACCGATGCCGGCCACCACGTAACCGATCGGCGCGAGCGGTGCCGAGAACGCGAGCGCCGTGCCGGCCAGCATCACCACGATGCTGGCGAACAGGATCTGCTCAGCGGAGAACCGCTTGGCCAACGGATGCACCGCGAACCGGACAGCGGTCATCGCGAGCCAGAAGCCCGCGGTGGCCGTCGCCGCCGTGCCCGTGGCCCAGCCCAGCTCCACCAGATGTGCGGTTTCCCAACCACCCACCCCCGATTCCACTCCGACATGAAGGGCGAAGAACACGCTGAAGAGCACGGTAATCCGCAGCACCGACAGTTCTCGCGAACGGCCGCCTGACCTGCGCGAAGAGCCTCGGCCGTGCACTCCAGGCAGGGTGGCGAGCGCGACCACGCACAGCGCGGCGCAGGCGATGAACGCCACCGGGTACCAGCCGTCGGGGAGCACCCCGATCAGCAGCGGCGCCAACACCGCGCCGATACCGAACGTCCCGTGCAACGCGTTCAGCATGCCGGTGCTGTCCGACCCGTAGGCCTCCAGGAACATCTCGTTCACGCCGACGTCGATCCAGCCGAACCCGACCCCGCCGACCAGTGCGGCCCCCAGCGCGACCGGCCAGGTCGGCGCCGCGGCGAACAGCAGGCCGCCGGCGATCATCGCGATCAGAGCCGCGGCCAGGAACGTCCGGTTGCTGACTCGGCCGCGCAACGCCGGGGTGCCGAGCACCCCGAGCAGCGCGCCGACGAAGTGGGTGGACAGCGCGAGCCCGACCGCCCCGTCGGAGACGTCGAACCGGTCCCGCATCGCCGGCACGGCCGGACCGTAGGCCGCCTGCAGCGCGCCGATCACGACGAACGACACACACATCCCGGCGACCGCTGGACGGGTCAGCCGGGTGGTCATCGGCGCAGGTCCGCGCGCAGCCGATCGATGCCGGTGAACCGCACCGCACGCATGCCGAGCTCGGCCGCCGCGGCCACGTTGACCTCGCGGTCGTCGACGAACACCACATCCGCCGGCCGGGCGCCGAGCTGCGCGCACACCCGCTCGAAGATTCGTGGGTCCGGCTTGGTGAGGCCGAGCCGGGCGCTGAAGAACCGGTGCCGGAACAGGTCGGCCCACGGCGCGTCGTCGATCACCGTCGCCATCTCGAGCGGTGCGTTGGACAACATCGCCAACGGGGTGTCCTCGGCCAACTCGTGCAACAGCGCGAGCACGTCGGGGTTGATGTCCGACCAGGCGCGCTGGTCGAGGGCGATCAGCCGGTCGACGTCCGCCGGCTGGTCGGTGCCGAGCTGGTCGGCTACCGAGCGCCAGTAGACCGTGGCGGTCACCGCGCCGCGGTCATAGCGCTCCCGGTCATGCCAGAACGCCGGCCACAGCCGCTCGACCGGTACCCCGAACTCGGCCGCCAGCAGCTCGCTGGCCTCGGCGGACGGTGGTCGGGAGAGTACCTCGCCGTAGTCGAACATGACCCAGTTCATGGCCCCATTCGATCACGCGGGGACGTGGTGGGAGCCCGGCGTGTTTGTGAGACCAGGCACGTGAGAATTACGGTTAACCACACCCCAAGTCTGCGGTTAACCCCATGGTCCGCACCGCTCCCACCCGGCACAGTGGACTGCGAAGCCCACCCGGGCCTCGCAATCGAAGGGGGAGGGAGAGATGCTCGCCATGGTCAGTGTGCTTGCCGCGTTGGCGACGGTGTCCGGTGCGTCCACACCGGACGTGCCGCTGCACGACGCGATCCACGACATGGTCGCGGCAGGCTTCCCGGCCGCGGTCGCCTATACGAGAACAGGTCCGGACAGCAGCCACGAGGCAGCCGGGTTCGCCGACCTGGACACCGGAGAGAAGGCCACGCCGGCGCACCGGTTCCGCATCGCCAGCAATACCAAGGCATTCACCGCGACGGTCGTCTTACAACTGGTCGGCGAGGGACGCCTGGCGCTGGACACCCCGGTGGAACACTGGTTACCCGGGCTGGTCGGCGGTCGGCCGATCACCGTACGGCAGCTGCTCAACCACACCAGCGGCCTGTACGACCCGACCGACGACCCCGAGTTCTGGGCGCCGGTGCTGACCGACCCGACCCATGTCTACCGTCCACGGGAGATCGTGGCGACCGCGGCGGCTCATCCGCTGGCCGCACCGCCCGGAGCTCGCCACACCTACTCCAACACCAACTATCTGGTGGCCGGTCTCCTGATCGAGAAGGTCACCGGCCGGAGCGCGGTATTGCAGGTGTACCAGCGAATCCTGGTGCCGCTGCATCTCGTGAACACGTCGTTCCCATTGTCCGACCCGCGGATCCATGGCCGACATCTCCACGGCTACGACCTCAAACGAAAGGACGTCACGGTATTCAGCCCTTCCTACGACTGGACCGCGGGCGCGCTGATCTCCACAGTGGACGATCTGGCGAGATTCCATCGGGCGTTGTTCGACGGCACGTTGTTACCGCCGGCGTTGTTGGCGGAACTGAAGAAGACCGTCCCGGTGGATGAGCTGACCGACTACGGGCTCGGTGTCGAGCGGCGCACCGTGCCCTGTCAGGACGGCACCACACGGTCGATCTGGGGCAACACGGGTGGCGGTCCCGGCTACCACAGTTACTCCCTGATCACCGAGGACGCCGACCGTCAGCTGGTGCTGGCACTGAACCTCTATGACATCAGGGCAGATCTGGCCGACGAATCACCGGTGCCACCGGCCAACCTGCTACCGGCACTGACCGCCACGTTCTGCTAGTGCTTCGGCGAACGAACCTCTGTGACGGAGCACTAGTCCAACTCTTGGAAAGGAGCAGCATAGGTGAACTGACCACGGATCGTCGGCCGATAGGCGGTCAGCGGTCGCACCTGGAATGCGCTGGTCCACCCGGCGACCGGCGGCTGGATGCCGAACTCGGTGGCGGGGCGGAAACCGAACCGCGGGTAGTAGCCGGGGTGCCCGACTAACACCACGACCGGCTCGTCCAGCGCGTCGGCGGCACCGAGTACCGCGTGCATCAGGGCCGCACCGACACCTGCATGTTGACGGTCCGGCAGCACGCCGAGCGGGCCGAGGCCCAGCGCGGGTACCTCGTCGACAGTCGCCCGGGTGCACACGACGTGGCCGACCACCTGACCCGCGTCCGCGGCGCGGTCCACGGTGCGGTCCACGGCGACCAGCGACAGCGCCGGCAGCCAGCCGGTGTCCGCACGAAGTGCCGTGACCAGGTCTGCCTCCACGTCACTGTCGAAGGCGGCTCGGTGGATCGCGTCGATGGCCGCGACATCGCTGGGTAGCTCACGCCTGATCAGCACGGCGGTCACTGTCGCACAACGGTCAGGTCAGGGCATCTGGATTTGCGCGCAGGGCGAGTAGCTCCGGCGCCAGCACCAGGACCGCGCTGGGTTCGACCTCGATCAGGCCCTCGGTGGCCAGCGTGCGCAGTGCCCGGTTGACGGTGACCCTGGTCGCGCCGATCGCTTCTGCCAGGCCCTCCTGTGCGCCCGGCAGCACGACCCGGCGGGTGGCCGCGCGGAGCAGCCAGGCCGCTGTGCGGGTGACCGTGTCGGCGACGTTCGCCCGCACCAGGTCGTCCTGCTGATCGCGCAGTCGGCGGGCCAGGTGGGCGAGCACGTGCTGGCGGGCGGCGGGGACGTCGTCGACCAGCGTGCGGAGTTCGGCCGCCGGGAGCGTGCGCACTCGTGACCGGGCGGTGGCGATCCAGGTCGCGGTGTGCCCGCCGCTGTCGAGGACCGCGACCTTGTCCACCGCGCACGGTGCCGGGAACTCGCCGAGCCGCAGCCGGCGGCCGGACGCGGTCTCGCGGACCGCGCGCACGCCACCGGTCTCCACCACGAACAGGAGGTCTGCCGGTTCGCCGCGGACGGCGAGGACCACACCCTCGTCGACCGTGCGGGCCGGGAACCTCCTGGCGAGGCGGACGAGGCGTGGCCGGTCGAGGGTGCTGAGCAACGGCACGCGCGCGAGGGTGTCGTACCGGGCGCCGGACATACGCGCAGTATCACGCGATACAGCGCGCGGATGGCAGGCGGCCGTAGCGTCACCGCCATGTTCGCGATCGAGCTTGCCTTCACTGACGATCCGCGTCGCATCGCCGGACGGCCGGCGCACCGGGAGCGGCTTGCCGCGTGGCATGCCGGTGGTCGGCTGCTGCTCGCCGGGCCGTGGTGGGACGACAGCGGCGCGCTGCTGGTGTTCCGCGACGACCCGACCGACGCGTTGGCCGACGACCCGTACTTCCACACGCCGGGCGTGACCGTCCTCGCAGTGCGTGCGCTCCGGCCCGTGGTGTCCTAGTGGTGTCCTGGGCAGTGTCCTAATCGGACCGCAGGTTCGGGCCGAAGTCGCGCACGAGCGAGAGCAACGTCGTGGACAGCAACAGGTGCACCTGGTCACGGGTGAGCGCACCGCGCACCAGCCACTCTCTGGCCGCCGCCTTCACCAGGCCGCCGTAGGCGCGGATCGTCGCGCGCAGCTCCTCGCGGTGTGCTGTCGCGTCCGCGAGACCGGTGGCGTCGAGGACGCGGTCGGCGGCGAGTTCGTCGGCGTCGGCGAGGATGCGTTGGACGTCGGGATCCACGCCTTCGGCACCGATGGCGGCGAGCCAGGTCTTGCTGTGCCGGCTCACGCCGTCGAGGAACCAGTCCACCGACGCCGCGACCCGGTCCTCCAGCGTGCCGTTCGGCAACAGGTCGACGGCCACCTGCGGGATCGTCACCATGCGGCGGACGACCTCCAGGTACAGCTTGCGTTTGGTGCCGAAGTAGTGGTTGATCAGCCCTCTGGCCACCCCGGCTCGGCTGGCCAGCTCAGTCGTGGACACCGCGGCATAGGGCCGTTCGCCGAACAACTCGACCGCGCAGGTGAGGATCTGCTCGCGCCGCTGGTCGGGTTCCAACCGTCGCCATCGTGGCTCAACCGTACTCATCTCACCCGCCGGAAGTCCGCTGTATCAAGGGTTTTCGTTCGTCGTTGATACTCGCTCACCAGGCCGGGCCAGTTCGTGGACACCCGGCCGCTCGCCTCGCGGTACCAACTGCGGCACAACGACCACGTACTGTCGGCCAGCCGTCGCTGGACCTCGAGGTCGAACCGCTCCGCGACCTCGGGCCGCACGTCCAAACAGGACTTCTCGGCGTCGATGCTGGCCACGGCCTGACGAAGATAACGTGCCTGGCGCTCCAGCATGTACACGATCGAGCCGGAGCCGAGGTTGGTGTTCGGGCCGTACATCAGGAACATATTGGGAAAGTCGGGCACCGTGATGCCGAGATACGCCCGCGCCCCACCGGTCCACGCATCGGCCAGCGAGCGGCCACCGACACCGCGCACGTCGACCGGCGCGAGGAACTCCGTCGCGCGGAACCCGGTGCCGTAGACGATCACGTCGGCCTCGTGGGTCGCGCCGTCCGCGGTGCGGACGCCGGTCGGGGTGATCTCGCTGATCGACTCCGTTGCCAATGCCACGTTCGGTTGCTGCAACGCGGGCAGGTAGTCGTTGGAGAACAGCACCCGCTTGCACCCGATCCGGTAGTCCGGCGTCAGCTCCGCGCGCAGCCGTTGGTCGGCCACCTGACCCCGAAGGTGCCGTCGCGCCAGCCACTCGACGGCCTTGGTCACCGTCCGGTTGCCACGTATCCCGAACGCCGCCACCTCGCCGATGGCCCAGAACGCCGCACGTTCCACCTGCTGCACGACCCGCGCACGGCGCCATCGATCGTCATAGGCCACGTCGGGTTTCGGCAGCACCCACGGCGCGGTCCGCTGGAACACCGTCAACCGCGCCACCGACGGCTGCACGCACGGCACGAACTGGACCGCGCTGGCCCCGGTGCCGATCACGGCCACCCGTTTGCCAGCCAGGTCGCACGCGTGGTCCCAGTGCGCGGAATGAAAACTGGTGCCGGCGAAGGAATCCCGTCCCGGAATGTCCGGCATCGCCGGCCGCGACAGCTGGCCGACCGCGAACACCAGCACATCGGCGCGCAACCGCTCACCGGCGGCGGTGCGCACCTGCCAGCGGCCACCGTCGAACTCCGCGCCGCGCACCTCGACGCCGTACCTCGGGCGGATGCCGAACCGGTTGGCCACCTCCCGCAGATACGCCTTGATCTCCGGCTGCCGCGAGTACCGCATCGGCCACAACCGGTTCGGCGCATAGGAGAACGAGTAGTACGGCGACGGGATGTCGCACCCCGAGCCGGGATAGGTGTTGTCCCGCCACACCCCGCCCAGCTCTGCCGCCTTCTCCACCACGGTGACATCGGTGAACCCGGCGCGTCGCAGCTCGATAGCGGCGGCGATGCCGCCAAAGCCGGCACCGACGATCAGTACGGACGGCATCATTGCCCCCGTTCTGTTGGCGAGCGGTCAACAGACGAGCTTATCCTCTCACCCAGCCGCTCGACCGTAGGCGAGCCGGGTGAACTGTGCCTGCGCATCGGCCAACTCTGCGTCGCTGAGCAGGCGCGGCGACCCGAGCACGGCGGCCCGCCGGTACGCCTCGGCGAGCCACTCCACCAACTCCAACCGCTCGCACGCCTCCTCGACATCGGCACCGAACGCGACCGAACCATGATTGCGCAACAGCGCCGCACTGCGGTCCGCCAACGCGTCGAGCACTCCCTCGGCGAGCGCCGCCGAACCGAAGGTCGCGTACGGCGCGACCCGCACCACCCCACCGAGCCGAACGGTCAGGTAATGCACCGGCGGCAACACGTCATGCGTGAGCCCGACCGCGATCGAGGACAACGCGTGCGCGTGCGCGACCGCCACCGCGTCGGTACGCGCGTAGATCGCCAGGTGCAGCGGCAGCTCCGAGGTCGGCTTCGGATCACCGGCGACGACCGTGCCGTCCCGCCGGTCGACGACCGACAGCAACTCGGGCGTCAGCTCGCCGAGCACGGTGCCGGACCCGGTGACCACCACGTGCTCACCCACCCGCACCGACAGGTTGCCGGCCGACCCGACGACCAGCCCACCGGCCGCCAGCCGCCGCCCGGCCGTGACCAGCCGCGCCCGCTCATTCTCGTACACCGGCACTCCCCACGAGGGTCCGCAGCTGGGAGAGCAACTCGCCGCGGCTGGACGCGCCGAGCCGTTGTCGCATGCGCGCGACGTGATGCTCCACCGTCTTGGCGGAGATGAACAACCGATCGCCGACATCCTTGTAGGTCAGGCCGGATACCACCAGCTCGGCCACCTGCAGCTCCCGGTTACTCAGACTCACCGCCGTCTGCTCGTCGCGGGTCGCCGCGTGCTCCAGTGTGGTCGGTCTGCGCGCGGAGACGGGTTTGCCCTGGATCATCCGCGCGCAGTCCAACAGCCGGACCATCGCCGCGCGGTCGGTGGTGCGGGTGGCCGCGTTGCCGGCCAGCCGGGCGGCGTCCCAGGTGAGCCCGGTGCCGTGCAGCGAACGGGCGGCGTCCTCGACCGCGTCCGGATCGACCGTGCCCTTGGTGATGTCCAACCAACAGCGCGCGGCGCGGGCCAACACCCGAAGCTGCTCGTCGCGCGCGGCGGCGGTGGCCATCGCCTCGGCGTGTTCCTCGGCGGCGTCGAGCTGACCGGTGATGAGCGCGGCGTGCAGGCCGCCCCACCACAGCGGCATCGCCCACAGCGGCGGGTCGCCGAGTCCCTTGAGCAGCACGCGGGCCTCGGTGAGGTGCGCGGCGAGCCGGCTCTCGTCGCGCACCCGCGCGGCCGCCACGGTCAGCTCACCGAGCGGCAGGAACGTGAACAGGTCGACCGGATGGCGCAGGATCGCCTCGCCTGCCTGCGACCATGCGCGCCCGAGCGTCGCCGCGTCCCCCGCCCGGCGGGCCAGCCCGAGCTCGATGGCCACGGCGAACAGCCAGTCCCTCGGCTCGAGGGTGCCGCGCGCGCGGCGGGCTGCGGTGAGCGCGTCCGCGGCCTGGGGCAGCTCCCCCCGGACCATGGCGACCCAGGCGAGCAGCAACCGGTGCCGCACGGCGAACGGCGCGCCACCGGTGCCGGCGGTGATCGCGCGCTCCAGCAAGGAGGTCGCGGTGCCCAGTTCGGTGTAGTGCAGCGCGAGCAGCGCACCGAGCGCCGCCGGGCTGTCGGGCAGCAGCACGGCCCGCCCGACCGGTTCCAGCGTCGCCGCCGCCCGGACCATTTTGGACAGCGCGGTGGTCGGCGTGCCGGTCACCGACTCGCGCAGTCCTTGTGCCATCAGGGAGATCGCACTGGACAGCGAGGTCGGCGGCCCGCTGTCCCCGGTGCCGTCGACCAGCTCACCGACACCGATCGAGCCGAGCGCGGCGAACTGCGTGGCCCCCGCCCAGCGGTACAGCTCCGCACTGCGGCCGAGTTGGCCCCGGTGCGCGAGCGCGGCGGCGGCGACCTCGGCCGCCGCGGTGCGGTGCGGCGCCTGTTCGGTGGTCAGCACCTGGTCGGCCAGCCGCAGC
>NZ_BAAGXS010000103.1:0-40865 GCF_054779715.1 Actinophytocola sediminis
CGGCCAGCGCGGCGGCGGCCTGCTCGGCGGCGTGCTCGCTCATGGCGAGCTTCTCGTTGGCCTCGTCGACCGCGGCCTGGACCTCGATCACGCTCTGGCCCCGGTCCGCGCCGCCGACCACCCAGTGCGCGCCGAACACGTCGCCCTCGGCGGTGACCGCGCGGATGTCCGGGTAGCGCTTCACCAGGTCGGCGGCGGCGGACAGGCCGTCGACCACGACCACCCGGTCCAGTGCCCGCAGCACCGCCAGCCGCAGCGACTCCGGCGCGCTGACCAGGTCGACCGCCCACCGGGCGTCCGGCGGCAGCTGCGGCCAGCCGATCCGGTCGGCCTGAGCCCAACCGCCGACGAGCACGCCGGCCCGGCCGGCGTCGGTGTCGTGCAGCAGCCGCAGCGCGGCCACCGCGTCGTCGCCCGAGGACACCGCGACCGCGTCGGCCACCGGGCCGAGCGCGGCGGCCAACGCGGCCTCGTGCCCCGGCTCGACGGTCAGCAGCGCGGCGACCGAGCCGAGCAGCCCCGGCAGCCGATCGCTCGCGGCCAGCAGCGCGCCCGCGCCGTCCTTGCGGGACAGGCCCATCGCCAGCGCGTCGACCCGGGCCCGCCAGGACGCGATGTCCTTCTCCGCGGTCCGCTCGGCCGCGACCAGCTCGTCGACCCTGGCCTGCGCGGCGCGCTTGGCCTCCTTGGCCAGCTCGAAGCGCTCGGCAAGACCCTGGTCGTCGGTCTCCTCGACGCCGGTCTCGGTCTCCGCCTCGGCCAGCTCGGTGGCCGCCTGCTCGGCCCGCTCGGTCGCCTCGACCAGCGCCGAGGACATCCGCTCGATCTCCTCGGCGGTGGCGTTGGTCTTGCTGCGCAGCGCCTCCACCTGGCCGGCGAGCCGGGCGAGGCCCTCGCGCCGGTCGGCGACCGCGCGAACGGCCGCCAGGTGCGCCTTCTCCGCGGCCGAGACCCGTTGCTCCAGGTCCGCACGCCGTTCGGCGGCGTCGCCGAGCAGGCCGCGGGCCACCTCGACGTGCTCACCGAGCTCGGCCTCGCGGATCGCGATCTCGGTGGCCTCCTCCTCCATCTCGTCGGGGTCGCGGCCGCCGTGCGGGGCCTCGATCTCGGCGGAGAGGTGGCGTTCCCGCTCGACCGCGAGCCGAACGGTGCCGCGCAGCCGTTCCTCGAGCGCGGAGAGCCGGTACCAGGTGTCCTGGGCGGCGGCCAGCTTCGGCGCGTCCGCGGCCAGCTGCTCCTCCAGCTCGGACTGGCGGACGTCGACGACCTCGAGCATCTGCTCGACCTCGTGCCGACGGGCGCGCGCGGCGGCCTCGTCCGCCTGCTCCCTTGCCAGGTCGGTGCGCTGGGTGACCAGGTCGTCGGCGTGCAGCCGCAGCCGGGCGTCGCGCAGCTCCGCCTGCACCGACTGGGCCTTGCGGGCGATCTCGGCCTGCTTGCCCAGCGGCTTGAGCTGGCGGCGCAGCTCGCTGGTCAGGTCGGTCAGCCGGGTGAGGTTGGCCTGCATCGCGTCCAGCTTGCGCAGCGCCTTCTCCTTGCGCTTGCGGTGCTTGAGCACGCCGGCCGCCTCCTCGATGAAGGCGCGCCGCTCCTCCGGCTTGGCCTCGAGGATCTGGGCGAGCTGGCCCTGGCCGACGATCACGTGCATCTCGCGGCCGATGCCGGAGTCCGACAGCAGCTCCTGGACGTCCATCAGCCGGCAGGTGCTGCCGTTGATCTCGTACTCGCTCGCGCCGTCGCGGAACATCCGGCGGGTGATGGAGACCTCGGTGTACTCGATCGGCAGGGCGCCGTCGGTGTTGTCGATGGTGAGGCTGACCTCGGCGCGGCCGAGCGGGGCGCGGCCGGCGGTGCCGGCGAAGATGACATCTTCCATCTTGCCGCCGCGCAGGTCCTTGGCGCCCTGGGTGCCCATGACCCAGCGCAGCGCGTCCAGCACGTTGGACTTGCCGGAACCGTTCGGTCCGACGACACAGGTGATCCCCGGTTCGAACCGCAGGGTGGTCGCCGAAGCGAACGACTTGAACCCCTTGAGCGTCAGGCTCTTCAAATGCACGGGACGCGTGCCTCTCAGGTAGCCGGTGCTGGCGGTCTACCGGATGAGGGTACCTGTGGGGTCCGGCCGATCGTGGGACGTGGCACCGGCAGGTGTTCCCACCTGCTCCGAGACGTCAGCCGACGGGGGCCGGGATCGTCAGGAAGGTGATCTTGTCCTCGAGCTTGAACTCCACCCGGTCGATCTTGCTGCGCTGGAACGAGGTCGGCGCGGAGATCACCTCGGCCTCGTCGTGGTCGGTGCCCCACCAGCCGATGGTCTCCCGCCGGCCGTAGTGGTCGAAGACCACCGCGTAGCACCGGTGACCCGGCGGCATGTTGGCCATCTTGATCCGCAGCTCGGTGCCCCACTCGTTGTCCAGCAGCCGCACGTCGGCCCGGACGTCGCTCTCCGGCGCGGTGCCCGTCCAGGTGATGCCCGGCTCCTCGGCCGGCGGCTGCTCGCGCAGTGCCTGCCAGCCGAGCACGCCGCCGAACGCGAGCACCACCACCGCGGCCGCGGCCAGCAGCACCCGGCGCATCGCGCGGCGCGGCCGAGGAGTGAACTCGACCGTGTCCTGGGAGCCCGGCCGGTCCGGCGGCGGCTCCTCGCGCTGGGTCCGTGGCTGCAACAGCTCTGGCGGCGGGGCGAGCATCTGCGGCGCGGGCGCGGTCAGGGTCTGGATCGGCATCGGCGCGGTCGGGTACAGCTCACCGGGGTGCAGGCCCTCGTCGAAGTCCTCCACCGAGATCTGGTTGAGCATCCCGGGCAGCGGCGCCAGCCGGATCAACTCGGTCCGGCAGCTGTCGCAGTCGGCGATGTGCGCCTCGAACTCGTAGCGCTCCGGCGGTTCGAGCGCACCGAGCAGGTACGCGCCGAGCGTCACGGTCTGCGTGCAGGAGTTCATGGCTCGGTCACCCCCCGTTCCTCCAGTGCGTCTCGTAGTGCCCGCAGCGCGTAGAACGAGCGGGACTTCACCGTGCCGGCGGGCACCCCGAGCACCGAGGCCGCCTCGGTGATCGTCCGGCGACGGAAGAACAGCTCGGCGATCACCGCGCGGTGGTCCTTCGACAGCGCGCGCATCGCCTCCGCGACCTGCCAGCCCTGCAGCACGCGGTCGAAGTCGTCGCTCGGCCTTGCCCAGTCCCGTTCCAGAATCGGCACCTCGTCGACTCGTGCGCTCTGCTTGCGGTAGCCGGAGACGACCAGATTGCGGGCCACCGTGTACAGCCACGGCCCGGCCTGGTCAACGGACAACGAATGCGCGTTGCGCCAGGCGCGCAACAGCGTCTCCTGCACGACGTCCTCGGCGTGTTGGTGGTCGCCGCCAACCGCTCTCAGCACATAGCCGTAGAGCGGCCGCCGATAGCGGCTGTAGAGCTCACGGATGAGCTCGTCCTCCTGGTCCGGGGTGTTCCCCACAACGCAGAATTACGCCTGAGCTCGGCGAAAAGTTCAACCCGCACCGGGCCGTGACCACGCCGTTATCGATCGTTTGTCCGATCGCGATCGCCGGCCGCGCGCTCGCTAGCGCTCGACGAACCCGTCGAGGCCGCCCCTGGCCGCCGACCAGCGCTCGACCACGGTCGCCACCTCGCCCGGCGTCCGGCCGGATCGCAGCAGGTCGAGCAGGGTGGCGCAGGCGGATTTCGACCCTTCCGCAACCACCTCCACCCGTCCGTCGTTGAGGTTGCTGGCATAGCCCGTCAGACCAAGCTCACGGGCACGGGCTCTGGTCCACCACCGGAACCCGACGCCCTGGACCTGCCCGTGGACCCAGGAGGTCAGCCGCACGGGCTGGTCAACTACGGTGTGGCGCACGGTGATAACTTACCGCCGCTGTACTACGCCGTCCGGAGCAATGGCGCAGTTCAAGGAGGTTGGGCCCCAGCATGTCCGAACCAAACGACGAGCTGACGCCACTACCAGAGCAACCAGCCGAGACCAGGTCGCGACTGACCCGTTCGCCCTACCTGGCGCTCGGCGTGGCCGCGCTCGTGGTGTCCACGGCGTTCGCCACGGTCGCGTCGCTGGCCGGCTCGCGCGACGAGCAGGCGGCGCCGAGCCCGGAGAACCGGGGCAGCATCGAGACGACCGACTACGACTCGGACAGCAGCTACCCCACGATCACCACCACGACCTCCCAGCCGGGTTCGTCATCGACCCCGCCGAGTTCAGCCACGTCCACCACCACGACCACCACCACGGAGGACGAGGAGACGACGGAGGACGAGGAGACGACCGACGACACGACCAAGCCGCCGGGCGACAACCCGCCGCCACCGTCGCCGACCAGGACCACCACCCCGCCACCGCCGGTGAACAAGCCGCCGTCGGCAGCTATCGGTGGTGGCTGCCCCGACGTCGGGGGCGACTGCTCGTTCTCCAGTGGCGGATCGAGCGATCCGGAGGGTGGCGCCCTGCAGTACTCCTGGGATTTCGGTGACGGTGCGACAAGTTCGTCGGCGAATCCGTCGCACACCTACGCCGCCGGGACCTACACGGTGACGCTCACCGTGACCGACAACAAGGGCCAGAGCGACACCGACTCGATGACCGTCACGGTGACCATCACGGAGCCCGCCGTCGTCACTACCTCGGGTAACTGAGCCCCTCTTTGTAACGACACCCATTGGTGGTACGTTGCCGGACCGTGACCTCGTCACGTAAACGCCGCCCCCTCCTCCCCGCCCTCAGCGCAGCCCTCGTCGGCGCACTGACGGCGGGCGCCGCGACATTCATGACCCACACCCTGTCGGCCGCCGAGTCCGGTCAGCTGGATATGGCGGTGGAGAACGCGAGCGCGTCGCAGTCCGGCGACGCCAGTGCCGAGGACCCGATCGGTTCCGTGCCAACGGGTCCGGCCGAGTCCACGACCTCGGAACCCACCACGCCCGAGCCGACCACGACCACCGAGGCGCCGCCGCCGGCCTCCGAGACACCGGACACCACGGCCACCCCGTCCGCACCGCCCACCACGACCAACCGCCCGCAGGTGACCCAGGAGGAACAGGTCGTCACGCTGGTGAACGCGGCCCGCGAGCGCAGTGGCTGCGGCCCGGTGCGGATCGTGGGCGAGCTGGTGGACGCGGCCAGAGGGCACAGCGCGGACATGGCGCAGCGGGACTACTTCGACCACACCACCCCCGACGGCGTCGGGTTCGCCGACCGGATCATCGCCGCCGGCTACTCCGAGCCGGGCGCGGAGAACATCGCCCGCGGCCAGCGCAGCGCCACCCAGGTGATGAACAGCTGGATGGAGTCCGACGGCCACCGCGCCAACATCCTCAACTGCCAGCTCACCGCCATCGGCGTCGGCCTGGACAAGGACGGCTGGTACTGGACCCAAAACTTCGGCTACTAAAGCCCTGAATGCCTCATTCGGGACGTTGAACGTCCCGAATGAGGCATTCAGGGCTTAGGCCTCGAAGCGGTAGCCCATGCCGGCCTCGGTGACCAGGTGTCGCGGGTGTGCTGGCTGGGGTTCCAGCTTGCGGCGCAGCTGGGCCAGGTACACCCGCAGGTAGTGGGTCTCCGACGCGTATGCCGGCCCCCACACCTCCTGGAGCAGCTGCTTCTGCCCGACCAGCTTCCCCCGGTTGCGCACCAGCAGCTCCAGGATTCCCCACTCGGTCGGCGTCAGGTGCACCTCCGACCCGTCGCGCAGCACCTTCTTCGCCGCCAGGTCCACGGTGAACGACGCCGTCTCCACCACGGCCGCCTCCCCCGGCGGCACCGACGACGCCCGGCGCACCGCCGCCCGCAGCCGGGCCAACAACTCGTCCATGCCGAAGGGCTTGGTGACGTAGTCGTCGGCGCCGGCGTCCAGCGCGGACACCTTGTCCCCGGAGTCGGTGCGCGCGGACAGCACGATGATCGGCGCCGAGGTCCAGCCGCGTAGGCCCTCGATGACCGCCGTGCCGTCCAGGTCGGGCAGGCCGAGGTCGAGGATCACCACCTCGGGCCGGAACGAGGCGGCCACCCGCAGCGCCTCGGTGCCGGTCAGCGCGGTGGCCACCTCGTGGCCCCGCGCGGTCAGGTTGATCCGCAGCGCGCGGACGATCTGCGGCTCGTCGTCCACCACCAGCACCCTGGTCATCGCTCACCGCCGGCCATCGGCAGGGAGATGACCACGGTCAGGCCACCGCCCGGGGTGTCCTCGGTGCTGATCGTGCCGGCCATCGCGTCGATGAACCCCTTCGCCACGGACATCCCCAGTCCGATGCCACTTGTCGAGTCGCCGAGCCGTTGGAACGGCTGGAACACCGTGTCCGCCGTGCCCTTCGGCAACCCGGTCCCATGATCCACCACCCGCAACTCGACCCGGTCCTCGTGCGCGCTCGCGCGGATCGCGATCGGCGGCTCGGCCGGCGGCACCGCCCTGGCCAGGCCGGGCGAGCCGTGCCGCAGCGCGTTGTCCACCACGTTGGCCACCACCCGTTCGAGCAGCCCGAGGTCGGCCAGCACCGGCGGCAGCGTCTCCGGCACGTCCACCTGCACCGCCGCCCGGCCGTCCACCCCGGACAGCGCGCGGGAGACGACCTCGTCGTAGGTGACCGCGCGCAGCCGGGGGCGGACCGCGCCGGTGGCCAGCCGCGAGGAGTCCAGCAGGTTGTCCACCAGGCCCGACAGCCGGTCGGCCGACTCCTCGACCGTCGCCAACAGCTCCTGCGAGTCCTGCCGGGACAGCGTCAGGTCCGGCGCGCGCAGGCTGCCGGCCGCGGCCTTGATCGAGGTCAGTGGGGTGCG
The DNA here is from genome assembly GCF_054779715.1 of Actinophytocola sediminis. NCBI lineage: Bacteria > Bacillati > Actinomycetota > Actinomycetes > Pseudonocardiales > Pseudonocardiaceae > Actinophytocola > Actinophytocola sediminis. The sequence goes on from NZ_BAAGXS010000103.1 coordinate 6,785, forward strand.
CAGGTCGTGGCCGACGGCCGAGAGCAGCGCGGTACGCAGCTCGGTGGTCTCCGCGTGGTGCCGCGCGGCCGCCGCCTCGGCCGCCATCCGCTGTTGGCGCAGCGCCAGCAACGCTTGTCCGGCAACGGTTTCCAGCACGCCCTGGGCCTCGGCCGGCAGCGTCGCGCCGCGCAGCGCCAGGTGCACGTCCGGGGTCACCACGACATCGACGTCGGCCTCGTCCGGGACGTCACACGGGGCCGCGCCGACACAGGCCACCCGGCGCCACTCCCCCGAGGTGCGCTCCAGCAGGGCCACCGACGACAGCCCGAAGTTCTCCCGGACCTTCTCCAGCAGTCGGTTCACCGGGTCGGTCGAGGTCAGCACGGTGCGCGCGTAGGAGGTGAGCAGGGCGGCCTCGGTCCGCGCGGTGGTCGCCTGGGAGGTGCGCCGCGCGGCCCGGTCGACGACCAGCGCGACCAGCACCGCGACCAGCACCAGGGCCACCAGCATGATCAGGTTTTCCTCGTCGGCCACCAGGAACGAGTGGTACGGCTCGGTGAAGAAGTAGTTCAGCAGCCCGCCGGCCAGCACCGCGGCCAGCACCGCCGGCGCGAGCCCGCCGACCAGCGCGACCAGCACGATCACCAGGAAGTAGGCCACCAGGTCGGTGGAGCTGCTGAACTCGTCGCGCAGCACCACCCCGACAACGGTCGCCAGCGAGGTCCCGAGCACGGCCAGCACGAACGCCGCCACCCGACGGGACAACGGCAACGGGTTGCGCGCCGGTCGTAGCCGCCAGCCGCGCCCGGCCTGCTGGTGGGTGACCATGTGCACGTCGATCGACCCGGACCGCTGCACCACGGTGGCGCCGATGCCCTCGTCGACCAGCCGCGCGAACCGCGCCCGCCGGGAGGTGCCGATCACCAGCTGGGTGGCGTTGACCCCGCGCGCGAAGTCCAGCAGCGCGTCCGGCACGTCGTGGCCGACCACGGTGTGGAAGGTCGCGCCGAGGTCCTTGCTCAGCCCGCGCATCTGGGCCACCGCCTGCGGCGGGACGCCCTTGAGCCCGTCGCCGCGCAGCACGTGCAGCACCAGCAGCTCCGCGCCCGCCCTGGCCGCGATCCGGCTCGCCCGCCGCACCAGGGTCTCGGTCTCCGCACCGCCGGTGACCGCGACCACCACCCGCTCGCGGGCCTCCCAGGTGTCGGTGATCCGCTGCTCGGCGCGGTAGCGCTGCAACGCGACGTCGACCTGGTCGGCGACCCACAGTAAAGCCAGCTCACGCAACGCGATCAGGTTGCCCGGCCGGAAGTAGTTGCCCAGCGCCGCGTCGATGCGCCGCGCCGGGTAGACGTTGCCGTGGGCCAGGCGGCGGCGCAGCGCCTCCGGGGTGATGTCGATCAGCTCCAGCTGCTCGGCCCGGCGCACCACCTCGTCCGGCACGGTCTCCTGCTGGCGGACCCCGGTGATCCGCTCGACCACGTCGTTGACGCTCTCCAGGTGCTGAACGTTCACCGTGGACAGCACGTCGATGCCGGCGTCGAGCAGCTCGTCGATGTCCTGCCAGCGCTTGGCGTTGCGCGAGCCGGGCACGTTGGTGTGCGCGAGCTCGTCGACGAGCACCACCTCGGGGCGGCGGGCGAGCACCGCGTCGGTGTCCAGCTCGGCGAACTCCCGATCGCGGTAGCGCACGAGCCGTCTCGGCACCACCTCGAGGCCCTCGACCAGCTGGTCGGTCCTGGCCCGCTCGTGAGTCTCGACCAGGCCGGCCACCACGTCGGTGCCGCGCTCGACCCGCCGATGGGCCTCGCTGAGCATGGCGAAGGTCTTGCCAACACCCGGTGCCGCGCCGAAGTAGATGCGCAGCTCACCGCGCCGGGTCTCGTCCAGGCGGGGGGCGGTCGCCGCCGCCGCCCGCCCCACGGTCCGCTCCGTCCTCAGGTCCACGCCATCAGTCTCCGCCCTCGCGGCGATCCGGACGACGGACCCGCGCGCGCATTGACGTGTTCCTGACACCAAAGTGGTAATTGCTGTGGCAACAAATTAACCTGGTGGTTCTCCCGGGGTGTGCAGTACGTTTATCTTCCGATTTCCTCCGGATAAGGCCACCATGAACAAGACTGGTGAACGAGGACCCCGGCAGCGACGAACCAGGGCTGACGCCGTGCGCAACCGGGAGCAGATCCTCCATGCCACCGTCGACCTCATTATCGAGCAGGGACCGACCGCGCCGATGGATCAGATCGCGCGCCGGGCGAAGGTCGGGATCGCCACGCTCTATCGGCATTTTCCCGACCGGTCGGTTTTGCTCCGGCAGGTCGCGCTCGACATGTTGCACCAGAACACGGTCGAGGCCACGGAGGCGCTCGCCGAGGAGCCGGACGCCTTCGCGGCGATGACCCGCTACATGCACGACTCGATCGACCTGCGGATCGGCCTGGTCATGCCGGTGCTCGTCGACCGGATGGCGATGGACGACGAGTTACTCAGCGCCCGCCAGTCCTCCCGCGCCGCGGTGGACACGCTGGTCTCCGCCGCGCATCGGGAGGGCTCGCTGCGCCTGGACGTCACCAGCGGCGACATCAGCCTGCTGATCATCCGGTTCACCCCGCCCCTGCCGGGCGCGATGGAGTCGACGGCCAACCACCGGCTCAGCCACCGGCATCTCGAGCTGCTGCTGGACGGCCTGGTGCGGGTGATGTTCGACCAGGAACTGCCCGGCCCGGCCATGTCCGTCGACCAGCTGACCGACATCCCGCCCGGCCCGGGCCCCGGCTACGCCGGCATGACCGCCGAGCTGCGCGCCAAGGACCAGGGCCGCTGTCGAACAACGACCACCCCCACCCCCGAAGGCGCCCGGGGCTGAACGCCCTGAATGCCCCATTCAGGACGTTGACCGTCCCCAATGCCTCATTCAGGGCATTGGGGACGTGGGTTAACGCTGGCAGCGGGGGCAGAAGTACGAGCTGCGGTTCATGAACGGCGCGCGCTGGATGGGCCGGCCGCAGCGCCGGCAGGGCAGGCCTTCCTGCCCGTACACCGCGAGGCTGCGTTCGAAGTACCCCGACTGCCCGTTGACGTTGACATACAGCGCGTCGAACGAGGTGCCGCCCGCGCCGAGCGCCTCGTTCATCACCTCGGTCGCCGCGCCGAGCACCTCGGCCGCCTTGGCCTGGGAGACGCGCTCGGTCGGCCGCGCCCAGTGCATCCTGGCCCGCCACAGCGCCTCGTCGGCGTAGATGTTGCCGATGCCGGACACCAGCCGCTGGTCGAGCAGCGCCCGCTTCAGCTCGGTTCGCTTGCGCCGCAACGCGCGCACGGCCGCGGCCGGGTCGAACAGCGGATCCATCGGGTCGCGCCCGATGTGCGCGATCGGCACCGGCACCACCGTGCCGTCCACCGTGACCAGGTCGCCCATGGACAGCCCGCCGAAGGTCCGCTGGTCGACGAACCGCAGCTCAGGGCCGTCGTCGTCGAACCGGAACCGGACCCGCAGGTGCTTCTCGTCCGGCGCGCCCGTCGGCTGGACGAGCAGCTGACCGCTCATCCCGAGGTGGGCCAGCATCGCCTCGTCGCCGGACAGCTCGGCCCACAGGTACTTGCCGCGCCGGCGCATCGCCTCGACCCGACGACCGGCGAGCCTGCCGGCGAAGTCGGCCGGGCCGGGCACGTGCCGGCGGATCGCCCGGGGATGCAGGACCTCGACCGAGCTGATCCGCCGACCGGTGACGTGCGTGTCGACCCCGAGCCGGACCACCTCGACCTCGGGAAGTTCAGGCATCCGGGTCCTGGTCGGCGGACTTGATCAGCTCGGAGAGCGTGCGCCAGGCCGCTTCGGCGGCCTTCTGCTCGGCTTCCTTCTTCGTCCGGCCGTCGCCGTTGCCCCGGTCCTGGCCCGCGACGATCACCGTGGCGGTGAACTCCTTGCGGTGGTCGGGGCCGTCCTCCTGGACGCGGTACTCCGGCACGCCGAGACTGGCCTGCGCGGTGAGCTCCTGCAGCGAGGTCTTCCAGTCGAGCCCGGCGCCCAGCAGCGGGGCCTCGGTCAGCAGCGGGTCGAACAGCCGGTGCACGAGCTGGCGGGCGACCTCGACGCCGTGCGCCAGGTAGACCGCGCCGATCACGGCCTCCATGCCGTCGGCCAGGATGCTGGCCTTGTCCCGCCCGCCGGTCAGCTCCTCGCCCTTGCCAAGCAACAGGTGTGGGCCGAGGCCGCCGTCGCCGAGGTCGCGGGCGACGCCGGCGAGCGCGTGCATGTTGACCACGCTGGCCCGCAGCTTCGCCAGGTTGCCTTCCGGCAGGTCCGGGTGCGTGCGGTACAGGTGGTCGGTGACGATGAGGCCGAGTACGGCGTCACCGAGGAACTCCAGCCGCTCGTTGGGCGGCAACCCACCGTTCTCGTAGGCGAACGAACGGTGGGTCATGGCAAGCGTCAGCAGCTCGGGGTCAAGATCGACACCGAGCGCCGCAAGCAACTTGGCGGGTTCGGCTGCCGAACCCCGCGCCCTACCCGCCACTGACACCGGCCACCTTCTACCGAACCGGTCAGGCCGGCTCGTTGACCTGACGGCCGTCGTACTGGCCGCAGACCGGGCAGACGACGTGCTGCGGCTTGGGCTGACGGCACGCGCGGTTGGCGCAGGCGACCAGGTGCGGAGCGCTGGTCTTCCACTGCGACCTGCGCGTACGCGTGTTGGAACGCGACATCTTCCGCTTGGGGACGGCCACGACTAACTCTCCTTCAACGACAGGGTGGGACCGGACAGCATGCTCACTTGTCCCGGTCCGTGCTGAACCGCTCGGTGAGCGCGGCCCACCGAGGGTCAATGGTCTCATGCCGGTGATCGGGACCGGCATCGGCCCACTTGACGCCGCATTCGGCACACAGCCCGGCGCAGTCGGGCGTGCACAGCGGCGCGCTCGGCAGCGCGAGCACGGCCGCGTCGCGGACCACCGGCGCCAGGTCGACCAGATCGTCGACCAGGCGGGCGATCTCGTCCTCGTCGGTGGTCTGCTCGGTCGCGCTGTCCGGGTAGGCGAACAGCTCGGTGAACTCGACCTCGATCTCCTCGCCGACGATCGGGTCCAGGCAGCGCGAGCACTCCCCGGTGACGGGTGCGACGGCGGTGCCGGACACCAGGACGCCCTCGACCACCGACTCGAGCAGGACCTCGAGGGTGACCTCGGCGCCCTTGGGCACGGCGATCACGCCCTCGACACCCAGCGCGGACTCGGTGGTGGCCACCCGGTGCACCTCACGGGACAGGCCCGCACGGCGACCGAGCTCCCTGGTGTCGACGACCCACGGACTGTTGCGTTCGGACATGGCGAACTCGACGCTTCCCAACGGTTGCTTGCTGGCCGAGCGCGACCGCGCCACGGCCAGACCAGCGTACGCCGAACCGCGCGCCGGTTCAGGCGGTGTAGTCGAACGGCGCGCCGCCGCCCGCGCTCATGCTGGTCGCCGAGTTGAGCGTCGAGCTGAGCGCCGACGCGCCGCGCAGATGGGCCCGGCCCTTGCCGACCGTGCGCAGGGTGTGGCTGAGCAGGTCGGAGAACTCGGCGAGCTTGCTGTCGACGTACTCGTCGCACTCGGCGCGCTGGCGGGCGGCCTCGTCGGCGGTGGCGTCCAGGATCCTGGCCGACTCGACGTTGGCGGCGCGGACCACCTCGGTCTGGGAGACCAGGCGCTCCTGCTCGATCCGGCCGTCCTCGACCGAGCGCTCGTAGGACTCGCGGCCCGCCTGGATCATCCGGTCGGCCTCGACCTGGGAGCGGGACACCAGCTCGTCGTACTTGGCCTGGCCGGCGGCGATGGTCCGGTCGGCCTGCGCCTCGGCGTCGGCGACCATCCGGTCGGCGTGCGCGTTGGCCTCGGCGATCGTGCGCTCGGCCGTGGCCTTGGCGTCGTCGACGAGCTTGTCGGCCTCCATGGTTGCCACGCTGGCCGTCTGCTCGGCCTGGTGCTCGGCGTTGCCGATGATCTCGTCCTTGCGGTCGAGCACGTCCTGGGCGTCGTCGACCTCGGCCGGGAGCGCGTCCCGCACCTCGTCGAGCAGCTCGAGCAGGTCGCCCCGGGGAACAACGCAACTGGAGGTCATCGGCACTCCCCTGGCTTCCTCCAGGATCGTGACCAGCTCATCGAGCGCCTCGAACACCTTGTACACCGGGCCTCCTCCGCCGCCCCACGCGTGACTGCCGCGTGACCGCGTGGTCCAGTTTGCCGCCTCGCGCAGGGCGAACGGTGGACGTGGGCCCCTGGCGTGTCAGCCGTCGAGATCGATGTGCACGAAGGTGAGGTAGCGGTCGGGGGTGTAGTAGAACTCGCCGCCGTCCCCGGCGATCAGCCTGCGCTCGCCCCGGTCGGGCGCGCCGGGGGTCGGCACGGTGTAGAGGGCGTAGTAGCCGGCGGCGCAGTCGGGCAGCACGCCCTCGCGGTTCTCGTAGGCCTGGCCGTCCTCCGGGTACGGGTAGGGCCCACCCGCCCTCACCAGCGCGATCGTGTCCGCGACCTCGGCGGGCAGGGTGGACAGACCGGCGTCGTCGATGCCGGCCGGGTCGCCGCACTCGGCCGGCGGCGCGCCGCCGAGGTCGATCAGCACGAAGCTCGCGTAGTGGTCGTCGGTGTAGAAGTGCTCGCCGTCCTCGCCGGTGACGATCCGGCGGGCGCCGCGGTCGGGACTGCCGGGGGTGTCGACGGTGTACTCGTGGTAGTAGCCGAGGGCGCAGTCGGGCAGCAGGCTCTCGCGGTTCTGGAAGACCGTGCCGTCCTGCGGGTACGGGAACGGGCCGCCGGCGGCGATCAGGTCGGCGGTGTCGGCGGCCTCCGGCGGGAGGTCGGCCAACGGCACGAGGTCGTAGCTGGACGTGTCCCCACACACTGGCTGGGCGATAGCTAATTCGGGTGTCGCCGCGAAGGTGGCCGAGGTCAGCCCGAGCATCCCGAACACGACGACCAGCAGGGTGAGTAGCGTCTTCACAGACTTTGGTGTGACGTTGCTCATTTTCCGACCGTAACCCGATCGGGTGACGCCGAGTAGCCGCCGTTCGTCGGTGCCGGATGAGTTTCAATGGCGTCCGGGAGGCGTACATGAACAGGACGAACATCCGCCGCGCGACGGTCGCCGACGTGCCGGCGATCGTGGCGATGCTGGCCGACGACCCGCTCGGGGCGACCAGGGAGTCCCCCGGCGATCCGGCCTACGCGGCCGCGTTCGCCGAGATCGACCGGGACGAGCGGCAGTACCTCGCGGTGGCCGAGCTCGACGGCGAGGTGGTCGGCACCCTGCAGCTGACCTTCATCCCCGGGCTGTCCCGGCGGGGCGCCACCCGCGCGCTCATCGAGGCCGTCCGGGTCCGCGCCGACCAGCGGGGCGCGGGCCTCGGGCGCCGGCTCGCCGAGTGGGCCATCGAGCAGGCCAGGTCACGGGGCGCGGCGATGGTCCAGCTGACCACCGACGCCAGCCGGGTGGACGCCCACCGCTTCTACGAGAAGCTCGGCTTCGTGCCAAGCCACGTCGGCATGAAACTGGCGCTGTGAGCGGGTCAGTGCTCCTCGGCCAGGCGCTTCACCAGACGGCGATGCACGGTCTCCGGGAGCAGGTGGGCCACGTCGCCGCCGTAGGTGGCCACTTCCTTCACCAGTGAGCTGGACAGGAAGCTGTTCAGCGGCTTGGTCGGCATGAACAGCGTCTCCACCCCGGTGAGCTGCTGGTTCATCTGCGCCATCTGCAGCTCGTAGTCGAAGTCGCTCACCGCGCGCAGGCCCTTCACGATGGCCTGGATGTCGTGCTGGCGGCAGTAGTCCACCAGCAGCCCGTGCCAGGAGTCGATCCGGATGTTCGGCAGATGCGCCGTCGCCTCGGCGAGCATCTCCATCCGCTCGTCGACGGTGAACAGGCCGCGCTTGTTCTTGTTGATCAGCACCGCGACCACGACCTCGTCGAACACGGCCGCACATCGCTCGAGCACGTCGAGGTGGCCGTTGGTTGGCGGGTCGTACGAACCAGGACACACCGCGCGCCTCATTGGCGGACCGTATCAGGCAAAGCGGACCGTCAGCCGACAACGGTGGCACCGATCACCCGGGCGTTCCAGTCACCCGCGAGGCCCAGTGCAGCGAGGTGTCCCCGTAGTCGCGCACCCGGCCCGGCAGGTACGCCGCCGGCCAGTCGAAGCCCGCCGACCGCCGCGCCCGCTCGACCACCACCACCGTGTCCGGCAGCGTCCAGGCCAGCAACGCGACCAGGTCCTCGGTCAGCGTGGCCACCGGCAGCGCGTACGGCGGGTCGGCCAGCACCAGATCGAACGGCGCGTCCGGCGGGGTGGCCAGCACGGTCGACACCCGGCCCGGCCGCACTCGCGCGCCCGCCAACCCCAACGCCGCCACGTTGCGCCGCAGCACCGCCAGCGCCCCGCCGTCGGACTCGACGAGTGTGGCGTGCGCCGCTCCCCGGGACAACGCCTCCAGCCCGAGCGCGCCGGTGCCCGCGTAGAGGTCGAGCACCCGCGCGCCGTCCAGGTCCATCGTCGCCTCGACCGCGCTGAACAGGGCTTCGCGCACCCGATCCGATGTCGGCCGAGTGCCTCGCTTGGGCACCTCGAGCTGCCGCCCGCCGGCCGTTCCGGCCACGATCCTGGTCACCGGGACATGGTCGCGCAAGAATCTGTGATCAGGGTGTCCGCCCCCTTGTCAGCCATTTCGCGTAGGCTCGCTCTTCCCATTCCACACTGCAGGCACCCCAGGGAGAGTGCGTGTCGCACATCTCTGTCAGGCAGGCCGAGATCGCGGTCGAGCAGGCACACGTCGATGTCGTGTACACGCGTGTCGAACAGATGCGCGTCGAGGCCCGCGACATGCGGCGCAAGGGCGACCAGCTCGCCCACGGCGCCCGCAACGAGGCGATCTTCGAGCAGGCCTCGATGTTGTTCGAGCGCGACGTGATGGTCCGCCACGCCAACCAGATCCTGCGCAGCCTCGACGCCGAGCACGAGGGCCTGGTCTTCGGCAGGCTCGACAACCACCACGGTGATCGCGGCGGCGATGACGGCGGTGATGACGGTGATGGCGACAGCGAGACCATGTACGTCGGCCGCCTCGGCATCCGGGACGTGAACTTCGACAACCTGGTCACCGACTGGCGGGCGCCCGCGGCCGCCGCCTTCTACCAGGCCACCGCCGAGCAGCCGATGGACGTCGTGCGGCGCAGGGTGATCCGCTCCACCGGCCAGCACGTGGTGGACATCGACGACGACCTGCTCGCGCCGGAGAAGCGGCCGGCCGGCATGGCCGTGGTCGGCGAGGGCGCGCTGATGGCCAGCCTCACCCGCGCCCGCGGCGACCGGATGCGCGACATCGTGGCGACCATCCAGAAGGAGCAGGACGACGCGATCCGCGCGCCGTGGCGGGGGATCACCGAGATCACCGGCGGCCCGGGCACCGGCAAGACCGCCGTGGCGCTGCACCGGGTGGCCTACCTGCTCTACCGCGACCGCCGCCGGATGGGCGGCTCCGGCGTGCTGGTCATCGGCCCGTCGCCGGCCTTCACCTCCTACATCTCCCGCGTGCTGCCCTCGATGGGCGAGGACACCGTCGAGCTGCGTTCCCTCGGCGAGGTGCTCGACGGCGCGACCGCGGTGGCCATCGACCCGCCGGAGGTCACCCGGATCAAGGGCTCGCTGCGCATGCGCCGGATCCTCAAGCGGGCCCTGCGCGACGCCCCGGCCGACGCGCCGACCGAGCTGCGGATCACCTACCGCGGCGAGGTGCTCAAGCTCGACGGGCGCGAGCTGGCCAGGGTCCGCCGGCAGGTGCACTCCGCCGGCCGGCCACCGAACCAGTCGCGGGTCGACGCGGCCGAGGCGCTGCTGGAGGCGCTGTGGCGCCAGGCCGACGGCCGTCCCGGCATGGACCACGACGAGCTGGTCACCGCGCTGGGCGAGCGGATCGACTTCCACCGGTTCGTGGTGGTGTGGTGGCCGATCATGACCGCGGCCGAGGTGCTCACCACGCTCACTGACCGCGCCCGGCTGGCCAGTGCCGCCGGCCGCGCGCTGTCCCCCGCCGAGGTCGACCTGCTGGCGACCTCGTGGACGCGGGGCGGGCCGACGGTCGCCGACGTCGCGCTGCTGGACGAGCTGCGGGTGCTGCTCGGCAACCCGCCCAAGCGCCACCGGCGCCGGGTCGCCGCCGCGGCGGCCGAGCTGCGGGCGTGGGGCGAGCAGCGGGCGGACGCGCCGACCTACCGCCGCACCGAGCACTACGACGAGTACTCCCACATCGTCATCGACGAGGCACAGGACCTCTCCCCGATGCAGTGGCGGATGGTCGGCAGGCGCGGCAAGTACGCGAGCTGGACCATCGTCGGCGACCCGGTGCAGAGCTCGTGGCCCGACCCGGCCGAGGCCGAGTCGGCGCGCGCGGCGGCCCTCGGTCCGCGCACCACCCACCGCCGCTTCACCCTCGGCACGAACTACCGCAACTCGGCGGAGATCTTCGAGCTGGCCGCCAAGGTCGTGACCGAGGTGTCCACTCCGGACCAGTTGCCGACCGCGGTGCGCAGCACCGGGGTCAAGCCGTCGGTCATGGCGGTGTCCCCCGACGAGCTGATCGCCGCCGTGCTCCCGGCGGCCACGGCCTTATTGTCCGAAGTGGACGGAACGGTCGGCGTGATCACGCCGACCGGCCGGGTGGCGCGGGTGCGCGCCACCCTGGCCGGCGTCGACGACCTCCGGCTGTCGGTCGTGGACGGTGTGGAGGCCAAGGGGCTCGAGTACGACGCGGTGGTGCTGGTCGAGCCGACCGAACTGGTCAGCGAGTCCACCACCGGCCCGCGCACGCTCTATGTCGCGCTCACCCGCGCGACCCAGCAGCTGACCGTGCTGACCACCGACCCGTCCTGGCCGTCCTGACTCACCGAACCCTGACCAGTCCCCACAGTCCCTCGGTCAGCCCCCAGCGCAGCTGCCCGGTCCGGTAGGCCCAGTCGCCGCGCCCGGCCGCGGTGAACCGCAGCGACCGCACGCTGCCCGCGCTCAGCGCGCCGATCGAGCCGACCCTCGGCGTGTCCAGGTGCTCGGCCATCGGCCAGGTCTGCCCGTGTATCTCGAAGCTGTGGTTGCGGCCCCGGTCAGCGCCGCACACCAGGTGCAGCCGCACGGTGTCGCCGCGCCGAACCTCGAGCAGCGGGGTCTCCGGCCGCCCGTCGGCCAGCGACGGGCGGTGGGCCAACAGATGCGCGCTGCGGTGGTTGAACGCCTTCTGCCCCTGGTCGACCACCTCGTCGTCCAGATCGGTCACCGGCTGGGTCGGGTCGCCGTCGTGGTAGAGCCGCACGCCGTCCTGCAGCACCAACACCAGCTCGTGCTCGACCGAGCCGTCCGGCAGCCGCACCCTGGTCCGCGCCCCGGTCCAGTCACTGGGCATCGACCCCGCCGGCTCGACCACCAGCGCGCCGACCAGCCCCCGGTGGCGGTGGTTGCGGATGTCCGCGCGGTCCTGCAGCAACACCACGCCCTCCCGGTCGGCGAACCAGCGCATCCTGATCGAGTCGCCCGGTTTGACCTGGGTACGCGGATTCCAGCCGACGTAGGAGCCGTCGCCGACGCGCACGTCGGTGCGCAGCAACGAACCCGCGTGCAACGACACCCACTCGGAGATGGCCCGCTCCGCCGGGTCGTCCTTGGCGGAGAACTCCGGGTCGAACGGCGTGGCCGCCCCCGGCCCGGACAGTTCGTTGTGCAGCTCGATCTCGACCCACTCGCCGACCCGGCAGCGCAGTACCAGGGTCTCGCCGGGGTCCGAACCGTCCACTGTGTACATCATGCCGTGCGGGTCGGTGCGCTGGTCGCTGTAGCGGATCTCGTGCGGCAGCACGCGAACCAGGTAGCGCCGGTCGGGTTCGGTGAACGGCGGCAACGGGTTGCCGGCGAACGCGCCGGGCAACGCCGGCAGATCGTCCATCGTGGACTCGTGCAGCCGGAACAGACCCCACGCGCCGAGCCAGGTGTCGTCCGCGGCGGTGAAGCTCCACAGGTGGTCGCCGGGCAACGTGTTCGGCTCGACGTGGAAGTTGAACGCCTCGGAGATGCCGAGCGTCTGCTGGTCGCGCGGCGGCGATGCCGGGTCGTCACGCCATTCCGGCCACCGCATCCCGTGCACGGTCAGGGTGTGCTGCTCCTCGTGTGAGCCCTGGTAGAGCCGCAGCCGGATCTGCTCGCCGGGATAGCCGCGCAGCAGCGGCGTGCCGGGGTCGCCGTGCACCGCCGAGGAGAAGAACTCGTCCGGGTCGCCTGGCCGTTCGTGCAACGGCGCGCACCGGTAGCCGACGGCCACCGTGCCGTGGTCCTCCAGCCCGCCGGGGTAGGCGGGCGGGTTGATCGGCTGGCCGGCCTCGTCGTGGCCGTGCTCGACCAGCGGCACGAAGTCGGCCATCGGCAGCACCTGCTCCCGGAAGGCCGTGCCGTCGGGGAGTTTCACCACCGCCTGGTTGGCGTTGCGCACCTCGCGGGAGTGGTCGTGCGGGTCGACCCACACCGCGCCCGCCGGCTCGGCGAGCATCGCGCCGAACAGGCCGTGCCGCTGGCGTTCGTTGGCCAGGAGGTGGTCGTGGAAGAACACCACGCCGAACTCCTCGTCGCAGTACCAGCGGTAGACCCAGCTCTTGTACCGCTGGTGGGCCTCCGCGCCCTGGTCGGCGGTGGCCGTGCCGGACAGGTAGTTCCAGCCGACACTCGCGCCGTCTGAGACCAGCGGGTCGAACTTGACCAGGTGCACGTGCAGCCCGCACTCCGGTTGCAGCGGCAGCACCGGGTCGAAGGCGGTGGACTCGTGGCAGCCGGGCGGCAGCTCGTTGGTGAGCGTCAGCTCGATCACCTCACCCGCGCGACCGCGGATGGCGATCGGCGCGATCTCCCTGGTGCCCTCCTCGAGCTGGCGCTGGAACTCCGCCACGCCGCCGGCCTCGTCGATCTCCTCGGCCAGCACGAAGAACACGCCCCGGTGGTCGTGCCAGCTGTTCTCGTGATCGCCGGAACTGTTGTAGTAGTTGATGTTCCCCTGCAGCACGACCAGGTCGTACTTACGCACCGGCGCCGACGGGTCCAGTGTGGACTTGGTGAATGCCTCGCCAGGCTGCGGGTCTGGGCAGAAGGCGTTGCGCTCCAACTCCGTCGGCTCGCGGCCCATGCCGGCCGGCATCAGCGGGGTCCTCGGCGGCCGGGGCGACTTCTGCGGGAACTCGCCGGGGATGAAGCCGGGGAACCCCGGCCGTTGCGCGGTCGGGTCCGGCGGCAGGTCGTGGCCGGGCAATGGGCGCAGGGCCGCGATCGGCGTGCCGTCCGGGTAGCTGCCGGTGCCGTCCTGGCGGGTGTTGAACACCCGCCACATGCCCCACATGCCGGCGTGGAAGTGCGGGTACAGGTGGCAGTGCCAGATGATGTCGCCGGTGGCGTGCTGCACCGAGCCGGCACCGCCGATCGGCTCGATGGTGAACGCCTGCTGCGGGCTGATCGAGATCGAGTCGATGATCGGCGACCGGTCGTTGCCCGGCACCGCGTGCCACTGGTGCAGGTGCAGGTGGAACACGTGGGTTTCCTTGACCCCGGCGTGCACCAGCCGGATCCGCGACCGGTCGCCGGGATAGGCGCGCAGGATCGGCGTCGACGGATCGCCGAACAGCCACGAGCTGTGGTGTTGTTCCTCGCCGACCATCTGGTCCCGGGTGAGGTCGAGCCTGCCCTGTTCGATCAGCCGCTCGTAGGCCAGTGAGCGCCAGCCCATCGGCTCGGTGCGCAGGCTCATCAGCATCATCGAGTGCGCCGCCTCGCCGGAGGCGTGCCCACCGTGCTCCGGGTCGCCGTGCTCGGGGAAGATCTCCGGCACCAGCCGCTCCTCGCCGCGGGCCACGGAGTGCCCGTGCGGGCGCGGGTCGTCGCAGAAGTAGGCCGGGTGCGGCGGATTGGTCGGGTTGTGGTTGTCGGTCTCGTCCTGCATGAACACGACGTACTCGCGGAAGCTCGGCTCGCCGGGCACGTGCACGTCGGCGTAGAGCCCGTCGCTGACCGGGTCGCCGGTGACCGGGTCGGTCCAGGTGGCCGCCCTCGGCTCGACGACCAGCGCGCCGAACAGGCCGTGGGCGTTGGAGCCCTCCTCGCCGCCGCGCAGGTCGGCGAGGTCGTTGAACAGGAACACGCCCTCGTGGCCGCAGTCCCAGACGTACTCGCGCCGGCCGCCGGGCTCGACCGCCGAGTCGCGGTTGCGGCCGACCTGCCCGCCGTCGGCGGTGCGGACGTCGTAGTCGACCCCGCGCGGGTGGATGCCGGCGCGCTGGCGGAGTTGGTTGTGGAAGCGGACCACGACCCGGTCGCCGACGTGCGCGCGCAGCACGAGCGGCCGCACGAGTGGGTCGGGCGATGGCAGGTCGTCCGGCCGCGTCAGCGGGTCCGGGAACGGGTCGGGAAAGTGCGCGCCGATCGAACGCAGGTGCGCCACGTTCTCGGCCAGCGCGAAAATGGTTCCGTCGCGGTCGTGATCACCGTAAGTGTTGTAGACGATCGGCACCCGGAGCGCGACAACGTCAAAAGAACGCACAGTCATGTGAATCCCCCAAGATTCCCCACAGCCGACCAGTCCCCACTGGTCGGCCCGGCCCCCAGCCGGTGACACACCGTAGCTCCGAATTCGCCTTGATCGCCACCGGCAATGACAGCCGGGAAGAAATTCGAGCCGGAACTCTCACTTGTTCCTGGCCGCGTGCGCCCGCACCTTGGCGCGATTGCCACAGGCGGCCATGCTGCACCAGACCCGCCGGCCACGCTGGTCGAGGAACAGCCAGCCGCAGCCGGCGCCCGGGCACGCGCGCACCGCCTCCCGCTCCGGTCTGCCGAGCAGGTCCACAGCCGACAGTGCGACCGATCTCAACGGCAGCAACGGATTCCGGTCGTCGGGGAGTTCGAAGTGGATGGTCGAGCCGGTGTCAACGAGCCTGGTCGCCCGGTTGGCCTCCTCCGCCTCGGCGGCCAGCAGCCCGAGATCGGCGGAGTCCCGGCGAAGCAGGATCTGGTAGATGGCGTGCCGCAGCGCGCGGGCGCGCGCCATAACCTGCTCCTCGGTACGCCCACGCAGCCCCCGCGCGACCGCCGGCGGGAGCAGTTCGTGCAGCCCGGCCCACACCACGAACCGGTCGTAGTCGGCGAGCCACTCCGAGCCATGCCCGGCGAACTCGGCCCACCCGGCCCAGGTGTTGCAGAACTCGAGGGCCGGGTGCCCGGCGATGGGCTTGGGCAGTGGGTAGCCGTCGACCATCACCGCGTAGGGCGGCACCTTCACGGCCATGACACCTCCTTGACAGCGCCCCATGCTAACCACTTGAATCCCGTCTACAGGTTAGCGAGAAGGGGCCGACGATGCGCTTACGAAAACTGATCCTTGCCGCCGTGGTGGCGGTCGCGACCGCCGGCGTGCTCTCGGGCGGGTCGACGGCGCTGGCCGAGCCACTGACCGACCCGGAGCCGTGGCAGCCCTACCGCAGCGCCGACTTCCTCTCCCCCGCCGGCCGGTCCTGCGACTTCGACCTGAACGTACAGGCGATCGAGGACGAGGAGGAATACCGCGTCGACGCCCGCTACCCCGACGGCACGGAGAAGCTGGTGGAGTACCGGGGCAAACTGATCACCCGGTTCACGAACCTGGCCACCGGCGAGTCGACGGTCAGGGACAACTCCGGCCACGCCTGGGTGGAGCTGTACCCCGACGGCGTGACGATGAAGTCGTTCACCGGCATCGGCCCGTTCGGCATGGGCTTCCGCGCCACCGACACCTACCCGCGCGGCTACTACCGCCTCGACGGCCTGCACCAGATCACCATGGACAGCGACGGCACCCGTCACATGACCATCGCCACCGGCACCCAGGAGAACATCTGCCACACCCTGGGTTAGCGCACGCCGGCTCAAACGCAGCGAAGGGTCCCATCACTGCGTCCAGCGCAGCGAAGGGACCCTTCGCTGCACTGCCCGCGCCGACCCAGGCTCTGACCAGTGATGGCGGGCAGCACAGTGGACACGATGGCATCGGCGACCGCCGGCAGGTCGGGGAAGTACGCCCGCTGGCTGACCGGGTCGTAGACGACGTGTTCCGGGGCGTATTCACGGCAGTACAACAAACTGCCGTCCTCCTCGACGTACACCACGGCCTTGGCGTACGTGTCCACCCGAACCACGATGGACGGAACACAGTCAAGCCCGATCGGGTCGGTGTAGGCGTGGATATCGACGTCAAAACCGTTTCCACGGAGTGAGAACCCGATCCACGCCATTTCCGCCGCCGAGACATTCTCGGGCGGTAGCCGGTTGACCCGTGGTTTCCCGGTCAGCAACAACGCGGCCAGATCAGCTCGCCGTTCCCGATCCCGGCTCGCTTGATCCCGCGGCCAGTACACGAGTTCGACCGAACCACTGTCGGACACGACCAGCTCCCACCCGCAGCCGTGGGTCTCGATCATCCATGTCGTTTTCCGGTCCTCGCACTGGACGACGGTCAGCCCGTGCGCGATCAACCGATCGACGGTCAGGGCCATCAGTTCCCCGTTCATGTACTTGTCCTGTCCGGTCGTCTCGAAAAGGTGCCTGTGGTGTCCCCGCAGGGCGCCAGGACACAATGCATCGGGTGACGTAGTGTGCGCACTACGTCAACGGGTGGTTGTGACCAGCCAACGGCACGGGCACACCGCCCGTGACTATCGCGAGAGGACACGTGACCATGCCGACCTTCGGTGCCGACCAGAGCGACCGCAGGGTCTTCGGCAACGAGATGCGCGCGCTACGCGAACAGAAGACCTGGACCCAGGACGATCTGGCCTGCGCCATGAACTACAGCCTGTCCACGGTCAAGAACCTCGAGTCCGGCTACCGTCTCCCCACCCGCGACCAGTGCGCCGTGCTGGACACGGCGTTCGGCCTCCCCGGAATATTTGAACGAATGTACGAACGCCTGCGCGGTCTGCCGCTGGCGGCCAGCTTCCGCCCGTTCGCACCCCACGAGGCCGAGGCGTCCACCATCAAGTGGTTCGAGCACACCTTGATTCCCGGACTGTTTCAGACCGAGGATTATGCACGGGTCCTGACAATGGCATATCCGGGAATTGATGCCGACGACGTCGCGGAGCTTGTTTCAGCACGTATGGATCGTCAGGCTGTGCTTGATCGCAACGATCCACCGCTGTGGATGTGGGTCGTGCTCGATGAATACGTCCTACAGCGCAATATCGGTGGCCCTGAAGTCATGTACGCCCAATTGGCCAAGTTGGCTGAACTAGCTACCCGACCCAAGATCACCGTCCAGATCATTTCATCTGACCGGCCGCATCTCGGCCTGGGCGGCGCGTTCATCATCGCCGAGAACAAGCAACCACCGCCGGTGGTCTACCTGGAGGGACCACTGGTGGGCCAGACCCTGGAGGACGGCGGGACGGCGGATAGGCTGTCTGAACTGTTCGAGACCATGCGCGCCGACGCGCTCACCAGGGACGCAAGCCGCACGCTCATCGAGGAAGAGGCCCAGCGATGGAAGGAACGAATGACCCCGTGATCGCCTGGCGTAAGTCCAGCTTCAGCAACGGTGCTGGTGGCGCCTGCGTCGAGATCGGTTCCACTCCAGACGCCGTGCACGTCCGGGACACCAAACACCGCGACGGCGGGACACTCGTCCTCACCCCGACCGCCTGGCACGCACTCACCACCACCATGCGCGACTGACCCGCATCCGTGCGCGAACGCGATCCGCGTCGCCACCCGTCGCGGTGTGCCCACGCCGTTGTCGAAGCCGGCGCGGGCAGCAGCCGCCGAGCCACACCCTGGGTTGACGATCAGGCCGGATACAGCACCGGGCGCTGCGGTGCCTGGTCCGGCGGCGGCTGACCGAGCACGCCGACGAGCGGCTCGATCAGCGCCATGGCATCGGCACAACTCTTCGCGCCGACCTCCGCCACGAGAACGTCGCTCGCGCTGATCGAGTAGGGCGAGCCGAGTTGCCCGGCCTCCCATTGGGCGTGACAGCTGGCCTTCGTCGGGTTGTCGCTGAACCACACCCGCACACCGGCAACCCTCTCGGCTCGCCATGGCTCGGCGCCTGGTGCCTCGCTCCCCGAGGCACCTGGCTTGCCGGACCGGAACGCGAACGTGGTTCCGCTGGCCGTGTGCGTACAGATCGCGAGGTCGGACACCTCCTCGTACTGGTCAGGTTGTCCGCCGTGTGCGGTGCGCACCGCATCGCAGGGATCCCAGCGGGCGGCGGCCCGGACTTGACCGGGATCGTCAAGCGTCTCCGCGACCGCCGCGGCGACCGGCTCCGCGAGTGCGCACGGACTTGTCGTCGCGTCACTGTCGGTGGCCCGCACCTCGATCGACGTCGTCGGGCTGACCGGCAGGTCGACGACGCACTCGTTCGGCTGGGTGCCGTCAACGAACGCCGTCGCCCCGCCGAGTGCCCGCCGACGCTCGCCAGAGTCGTACGCGATCGGCTGGGGCCACAGATCGAGGATCTGGATACCGATGGTGGTGACCCCGGACGAGTCCGTGCCGAGAACGCAGTTGGCCGGAAACACAAAGCTCGGCTCGGTACCCGGCGGCGGCGCGACCAGCCCGTCCGACGCGGCGAGCAACAACTCGCAGATGTCCAGTTCACGCAGGGCTGCCAGCACGGCCGTCCGGTCCCGGTCGGCCAGCGGCTCGGCGGACCGCGATGCTGGCGGATCATCCCGCCGGTCCGGTTGACGCGGAGGGTCGGCCGTACAGCCGACCAGCGCCAGCACGGCGATGAGGAGACCCGCGAGCCGGTATCGCGTGGTCATGACATCGTCGCGTACTTGTTGATGATGACCTGAATCGACGGGTGGCTGAAGGTCGCGAGCAGCGAATCCAGTTTCTGGTTGATGGTGTTGAGCTGCGCGGTCGCCGCCGTCAACGTCTCCTCCTGGACATCCAGATGCGACTGCGCGAGCTCCTTCCACCAGAATCCGCTGACAGATCTCGTCTCGTGGTCCACCTTGGCATCCTTGATGCCGGTGGTGGTTGCCGAGAACAGCGCACCCCACAGTGCCGTCGCGGAGGTGTACACGAGCGGGGTGGCCGCACCACCAGTCATGAAGGCGGACGCGACGGAGGCGACCGTACCGAGGACGACACCGACGAAATCGAAACTGATACTGGACCCGGCTCTGGTGTCGAACTTGTGCTGGAACGCGTCGGCGGTGTTCTTCGCGGCCGCGTCCAGATTGTCCCGCGTCCCCTTGATGATCGCGGCATACTGCGGACCGCAGGCGGAGAAGTCCTCGGCGATCTTGCTCAGCAGATTGGCGGCGGTGGCGAACTCGGTGAAGAACGTGTTCGCCGCGATCCGGGCATCACCGCTCCACTCGTCCTCGGTCGGAAAGTTCTGTTGCAGGGCGTCGATGTGACTGTCGCCGAAATAGTGGAAGTTCATCAGGCCGGCCGCACCGGCGCTCAGCAGACTGTCCGGTCGCTCGACCTGCTGGATGGCCACCGCCGCGAGCCCGTCGAGGAACTGGGATATGTAGTAGCCCTGGATGACCGACTCGTAGGGACGTTCGGCGTGCACGTCCCCGGTGGGATTCATGATGTACTCGCGATGCGGCTTCTCGATCCTCTCATCGTTGTAGATGATGGTTCTGTCGTAGTCGTGCTCCTCCGGGTGGAGCAGCCACTCGATCCACGACGCGAGAATGCCGGCATTGGCGCTGAGCCGCCCCTGGCCGAGCCCGGACTTGGCGAGGTACTCGACGTTCTCCGGCCGGCGTGGGCTCTCCCCCCGATCCGGCGGGGTCATCGGCTCACCCCGTCCGGATCGGCCGAGAAGTTCGCGGCGATGCCCTCGAACCGGGTCAGGCTCCCGGACTCGGAGTCCGCATAGGCGGACCGCGTCTCCGTGAAGTTCTTCGCCATAATTTCCAGCTGATTTCTGACCGCTGTGTTCGCTCGGTTGAACTGATGGAACAGTTGAGCGTATTTCGACACCAGAGACCCGCAGGCCTCGGTGAACTCGGCGGCACTCGAGTGCTCGGAGCTTCCGGTCAACCGCTTCTTCGCTGCGTCGTCCGTGGAGAAGTCGCCGTTCGCCAGGTACTGCTCGGTCGTCTTGTATTCGCTGATCGCCTGGTTGAGCGTCTGGATGAACAGGTCGATCGCGGCCAGCTTCACGTGAAATCCGTCGGTCATCAGGCCCCCAAGCCCGCGCACTGGATGTGCACACCGGATCACTTACCGGCGCCAGACTAACCACCCAACGCGGCCAACGGGGCAGGTTCCGTGAAGTCCCGGCCCACCGGTCGGTAACTGGCATCATTGGGCGCGTGACCACCACGCCGCCATCTCCCGTGTTCGACGTTCGCGTGAACCCGCACTCCGACGTGTTGGACCGTGTTGAACGGAACCTGGCGGTTCGTCTCGATCGAGAATCGGTCGTCTACGGCATTCACGGCGCCACCGAGGGGTTCCGCACCGATCGCGGCACCTGGGTCAGGGTGGAACGCCGTCAGCGGTGGCGCATCAACAGCGCCGGATGGATCGGACTCGAAGCGGCGGCAACGATCCGTGGGGTCAAGAAACCCGAGTGGTTCCAGAGCGCCACCTGGAGCGACCAGGACCGGGACGTGGTGTGGCGAACAGACGAGATCGAGTTGATCACTGTCCCCGTTGTGGGTGACCTCACCACAGCGGCAACCCTGCCGGACTCGTGGTGGACCGGCCTCCGGAACTCGCTCGCCGCGTTGGGGGCGCACCCGACTGAACGGGTGGGGATGAGTCAGGCTCACCTCACCAAGAGGATTACCGAGGTGTTCGGCGATGTGGACACGACCGTGGACGAGTGGGCCACCGCGCACACGGACGTGCACTGGAGCAACCTGACCGCCGAGGGGCACCTGATCGACTGGGAAGACTGGGGTGCGGCCCCACGTGGCCATGATGCCGCGTGCCTGTGGCAGTCAGCGCTTCCTGACCCTCGGGTCGCCGAGCGGGTCCACCGGGAGTTCACCGCCGACCTGGAGACCCGTTCCGGCAGGCTCACGAAACTGTTGCAGTGCGCGAACGCGATCCGCGTCGCCACCCGTCGCGGTGCGCCAACACCGTTGTCGGAGCCGGCGCGGACAGCAGCGGACCACCTGCTCGCCGAGCTACGACGTAGCTGAGAGCACGCCGACATAGCTGACTGCCAACTCAGATGTCAGCTCCGCGCACAGGCCCTCGGCGAGCAGCCTCCGCACGAACACCCGCCAGTGCGACATGGGTCAACTGCCCCGAAATGTTCAGCGCATCAGCTGAGGACGACCAGGAGGTCGCCGCCCTCGACCTGGGCTACTGCGCCGATGGCTACTCGCTCGACCGTGCCGGCCTTCGGCGCGGTGATCGCGGCCTCCATCTTCATCGCCTCGATCGTGGCTACCGTCGCGCCGGTTTCCACCTGGTCGCCCTCGGCGACCACCAGGGTCACCACGCCGGCGAACGGCGCGGCGACATGGCCCTGGTTGGACCGGTCGGCCCGCTCGGCCACCGGCAGGTCCGAGGCCACCGACCGGTCCCGCACCTGGATCGTGCGCAGCTGGCCGTTCAGGTTCGCCATGACGTTGCGCATCCCCCGCTCGTCGGCCTCGCCGATCGCCTCCAGCTCGATCAGCAGCCGGACGCCGCGCTCCAGGTCGACCGGGTACTCGATCCTCGGGCGCAGGCCGTAGAAGAAGTCCTTGCTGGCCAACACACTGGTGTCCGAGAACTGTTCCCGATGGACCAGGAACTCCTTGGCCGGCTCCGGGAACAGCAATCGGTTCAGTGTCGCCCGCCGATCGTCGGCCAGGCCGGCACGGTCCTCGTCGCTCAGTGCGGCCACCGGTTTCGGGTCGGCCCGGCCGCGCAGCGCCTTGCCGCGGAAGGGTTCCGGCCAGCCGCCGGCCGGGTCGCCGAGATCACCGCGCAGGAAGCCGATCACCGACGCCGGCACGTCGAACCGGCCGGGGTCGGCCTCGAACTCGGCCGGGTCGACGCCGGCGCCGACCAGGTGCAGCGCCAGGTCACCGACCACCTTGGACGACGGGGTCACCTTGATCAGCCGGCCGAGCATCCGGTCCGCGGCCGCGTAGGTCGCCTCGATCTCCTCGAACCGGTCCGCGAGCCCGAGTGCCGCCGCCTGGGTGCGCAGGTTCGACAGCTGACCGCCGGGGATCTCGTGGGTGTAGACCCGACCGCTCGGCCCCGGCAACCCGGCCTCGAACGGCGCGTACACCTTGCGCACGATCTCCCAGTACGGCTCGAGGTCGCACACCGCCCGCAGGTCGAGCCCGGTCTCGCGGGGGCCGTGGTCGGTCGCCGCGACGATCGCCGACAGCGACGGCTGCGAGGTCGTCCCGGCCATCGACGCGCTGGCGCCGTCCACCGCGTCCACCCCGGCCTGGATCGCCGCCAGGTAGGTCGCGAGCTGCCCGCCCGCGGTGTCGTGGGTGTGCAGGTGGACCGGCAGGTCGAACTCCTTGCGCAGCGCGGTGACCAGCCGGTGGGCGGCCGGCGGGCGCAGCAGGCCCGCCATGTCCTTCACGCACAGCACCTGCGCGCCCGCGCCGACGATCTGTTCGGCCAGCTTCAGGTAGTAGTCCAATGTGTACAGCCGCTCGGCCGGGTCGGAGAGGTCCGCCGTGTAACACAACGCGACCTCGGCCACGGCCGTGCCGGTCTCCAGTACCGCGTCGATCGCCGGGCGCATCTGCTCGACGTCGTTGAGCGCGTCGAAGATCCGGAAGATGTCGATCCCGGTGGCCGCCGCCTCCTGCACGAACGCGGTGGTCACCTCCGCCGGATACGGCGTGTAGCCAACGGTATTGCGCCCGCGCAGCAGCATCTGCAGGCACAGGTTCGGCATCGCCGCCCGCAACGCCGCCAGCCGCTCCCACGGGTCCTCGGCCAGGAACCGCAGCGCGACGTCGTAGGTCGCGCCGCCCCAGCACTCCACCGAGAGCAGCTCCGGGGTCAGCGCGGCCACGTGCGGCGCGACGTTGAGCAGGTCCTTGGTGCGCACCCTGGTGGCGAGCAGCGACTGGTGCGCGTCCCGGAAGGTCGTGTCGGTGACCCCGACCGAGGTCGACTCGCGCAGCCAGCGCGCGAACCCCGCCGGCCCGAGCTCGGTGAGCCGCTGCTTGGACCCGGCCGGCGGCGTGCCCGGCTCGACCGCCGGCAGCTTCTCCAGCGGGTCGATCACCTCCGGGCGCTCGCCGTGCGGCTTGTTGACCGTGACGTCGACCAGGTAGGTCAGCAGCCTGGTCCCCCGGTCGGCCGGCTGGCGCGCGGTGAGCAGGTAGGGCCGGTCCTCGATGAACGCGGTGGTGACGTTGCCGGCGATGAAGTCCCCGTCGTCCAGGACCGCCTGCAGGAACGGGATGTTCGTGGCCACGCCGCGGATGCGGAACTCGGCCACCGCGCGCCGGGCCCTGGCCACCGCCGCGGTGAAGTTCCGGCCACGGCAGGACAGCTTCACCAGCATCGAGTCGAAGTGCGCGCTGATCACCGTGCCGGAGGAGGAGGTGCCGCCGTCGAGCCGGATGCCAGCGCCGCCCGGCGAGCGGTAGTGGCTGATCACGCCGGTGTCCGGGCGGAAGCCGTTGGCCGGGTCCTCGGTGGTGATCCGGCACTGCAGGGCCGCGCCGCGCAGCCGGATCTCCTCCTGCGCGAGGCCGAGGTCTGCGAGGGTCTCCCCGGCGGCGATGCGCATCTGCGACTGCACCAGGTCGACGTCGGTGACCTCCTCGGTGACCGTGTGCTCGACCTGGATCCTCGGGTTCATCTCGATGAACACGTGCTGGCCGGCGGCGTCGAGCAGGAACTCGACGGTGCCCGCGTTGCGGTAGTTAATGTGCCTGGCGAAGGCGACCGCGTCGGCGCAGATGCGCTCGCGCAGCGCCGGGTCGAGGTTGGGCGCCGGCGCGATCTCGATGACCTTCTGGTGGCGGCGCTGCACCGAGCAGTCGCGCTCGAACAGGTGGATCACCCCGCCCGGCTCGCCAGTGCCGTCGGCCAGGATCTGCACCTCGATGTGCCGGGGCGCCACCACGGCCTGCTCCAGGAACACCGTCGGGTCGCCGAAGGCGGACTCGGCCTCCCGCATGGCCGCCTCGGCCGACTCGCGCAGGGCCGAGGCCACCAGCACCCGCCGCATCCCCCGGCCCCCGCCACCGGCGACCGCCTTGACGAACAGCGGGAACCCCAGCTCGCCGCCCGCGGTGACCAGCTCGTCGATGTCCGAGGACGGCGCCGACGAGCGCAGTACCGGCAGCCCGGCCTCCCGCGCGGCGGCCACCGCGCGGGCCTTGTTGCCGGTCAGCTCCAGGATGTCGGCCGACGGGCCGACGAACACGATGCCGGCCTGCTCGCAGGCCCTGGCCAGCTCCGGGTTCTCCGACAGGAAGCCGTAGCCCGGGTACACCGCGTCCGCGCCCGCCCGCCGCGCGGCCTTGATGATCTCCTCGACGGAGAGGTAGGCGCGGACCGGATGCCCCGGCTCACCGATCTCGTAGGCCTCGTCGGCCTTCATCCGGTGCAGCGAGCCGCGGTCCTCGTGGGGGAAGACCGCGACCGTGCCGGCACCGAGCTCATAGCCGGCACGGAACGCGCGGATCGCGATCTCACCCCGGTTGGCGACGAGGACCTTGCTGAACATGGGCGAACCTCCTGGCCGAGGGGAACGTCCAGGCGACTCTACTTGCCCGATCCCGCCAACCGGGAGCATCGTCCCAGGTGATGGTCTACACGCCGGCGTAGAGCAACCGGTTCGGCGTGTTCGGCGGCACGTTGCACAGCACGCCCTCGGTCGCCGCCGCGACCACGGCGGTCGAGGCGGTCGCGGCGTCCGCGGTGGGGTGCGCGTGCAGGTACATGCCGACCACCCCGGCCACGTGCGCCGCGGCGAAGGACGACCCGGAGATCGTCTGCTGGCCGCCGCCCGGCCACGGGCCGGTGATGTTCTGCCCTGGCGCGTACATGTCCAGCACCGGCCCGTGGTTGGACTGCGGCGCGGCGCACTCGCCACCCATGGACCCGATCGTCAGCGCCTCGGTCACCCGCGCCGGGGAGAAGCCAGACGCGTCGGTGGCCGAGCTGCCGGCCGGCACGGTGAACGGGACACCGGCGGCGATCGTGTTCCGCACGGCCGTGTCCAGCGCCGCGTTGGCGCTCCCGCCGAGGCTCATGTTCGCCACCGCGGGCCCGACGGCGTTCGCGGCCACCCAGTCGATCCCGGCGATCACGTCCGCGACCGAGCCAGAGCCGGCGTCGTCGAGCACCCGCACCGGCACGATGCTGATCTCCTTGGCCACGCCGTAGAGCTCGCCGCCGATGATCCCGGCGATGAACGTGCCGTGCCCGTTGCCGTCCACCGGGTCGTCGTCGCCGTCGACGATGTCGATCCCCGGCAGCAGCCGGGTGCCGAAGTCCGGGTGCGGGGCGACCCCGGTGTCGATCACGTACGCGTGCACGCTCGAGGCCGTGTTCGGGTACCGGTACACCCCGTCCAGCGGCGGCGTGCGCTGGTCGATCCGGTCCAGCCCCCAGGACGGCGGGTTGAGCTGCTCGCCGAGTGCCCGGACCGGCTCGTCCGCGACGACCTCCGCGATCCCCGGTTCGCGGGCGAGCGCGGCGGCCTCGTCGGCGGTCAACGACAACGAGAAACCGCGCAACGCGGCGGTATAGGTGTGGTCGACGGTGCTGTCGAACCGGTCGGCGATCGCGGTCGCCTGTGCCGGCACCGCCCGCTGTCCACTCGTGTCGGACAGCACCACTATGTAGTCGGACTCCTCGGCGGCGGCCTCGGCCGGCACGGCGACCGCCGTGGCGAGCAGGAGAGCGACCCCGACCTTGGTGACCAGCTGTTTCCCGGTGCGCGGATTCATACTCATGTCGTTAGTCGTTCACGAAGACACGAGCAAGGTTCACCATTTGCCAGGTACCCGGTAGGGCTAACCCCACCCCCGGTCCGGGGGAACACACCCGTGCCTCCCACCCCCGCACCCCGAGAGCATGAACACGTTGTCAGGCAAGGGGAAAGGGCGGACAGTGGGCAAGCAACCAACGACGGTACGGGTCGCGAGATGGAGTGCGACGCATCCGTGGCGCGCGATCGGGTTATGGGTCGTGTTCGTCGCGGTCTGCCTCGCGGCCGGCTCCTGGGTGGGGACCAGGGACGCCACCGACGAGGACATGGCCACCGGGGAGTCCGGCCGGGCGACGGCCATCATCAACGCGGGCGACTTCGACGACCCGGCCGAGGAGAACGTCCTCATCACCGCCAGGTCCGGGCAGCTCGACCAGCGCGCGGCGGCCGCGGCGGCGGCCGACACCAGGCAGCGGATGCTCGCGCTGCCCGAGGTCGGCGAGGTCGGCGAGCCGGTGTCCGCACCGGACGGGCAGGCACTGCTGGTCCCGGTGACCATGGCGACCGACTACGGCGAGGAGAGCGACAACGTCGGCGCGTTGCTCGACGAAACCGCCGGACTGCAACGGGATCACCCCGGTCTGCGGGTGGAGCAGGTCGGCGGCGAGTCGATCGATCAGGGCATCATGGACCGGGTCGGCGAGGACCTGACCAAGGCCGAGTTCATCAGCCTGCCGGTGACCCTGGTGATCATGCTGATCGCCTTCGGCGCCATCATCGCCGCCGGCGTGCCGGTGCTGCTCGCGATGTCCGCGGTCGGCGCGGCGTTCGGGCTCTCCTCGGTCGCCTCCCTCGTGGTCCCGTCCGTCGACACCATCTCCAGCGTCATCCTGCTGATGGGCATGGCGGTCGGCGTGGACTACTCGTTGTTCTACCTCAAGCGAGAACGCGAGGAACGCCACCGCGGCAACCCACACGTGCGGGCGGTGGAGATCGCGGCGGCCACGTCGGGGCACGCGGTCGTGGTGTCCGGGTTCGCCGTGATGGTGTCCATGGCCGGGCTCTACCTGACCAGCGACGCGGTCTTCGCCTCGCTCGCCACCGGGTCGATCATCGTGGTGGCGGTTGCCGTGCTCGGCTCGCTGACCGTGCTGCCGGCGCTGCTGGCCAAGCTCGGCCGGTTCGTCGACCGCCCGCGCGTGCCGCTGTTGTGGCGGCTGACCAACCGATCCGGCCCGCCGAGGGTGTGGCCCAAGCTGCTGCGCCCGGCCCTGCGCTACCCGTTGGTGACCCTGGTGGTCACGCTCGCCGCGCTCGGTGCGCTCGCCCTGCCCACCCTCGACCTGAAGCTCAAGAACAGCGGCGAGGACGACCTGCCGCGCAGCATCCCGGTGATGCAGGCCTACGACCGGCTGACCGACGCCTACCCGGGCGAGGGCGTCAACCACGTGGTGGCCGTGCGCGCCGAACCGGGACAGGCCGGCCAGGTGCGGGCCGCGCTCGACACGCTCTACGCGCGGACCAGGAACGACCCGCTGTTCGCCAGCGTCGCGCCGCCGAGGATCCAGGTGTCGGCCGACCAGCGGGTGACCATGCTGGACGTGCCGACCACCCAGCCGCCGGGCACCGAGGGGGCGAGCGCGTCGCTGGAGAAACTCCGGGGTGATCTCGTGCCGGCGAACATCGGCCCGATCCCGGGCAGCGAACACGCGGTCGGCGGTGAGATCGCACGCGATGTCGACTCGACCGGTCTGTTGCGGGAACGCATGCCGTGGGTGATCGGGTTCGTGTTGCTGCTGACGTTCGTCATCATGTTCGCCACGTTCCGCTCGATCGCGATCGCGCTGACCGCGCTGTTGCTGAACTCGCTATCCACCGGGGTCGCCTTCGGCACGCTCGTACTCGTGTTCCAGAACTCCTGGGCGGAGGGGATCCTGGGATTCCATTCCAACGGCGCCATCGTCGCGTGGATCCCCCTGTTCCTGTTCGCCGTCCTGTTCGGACTGTCCATGGACTACCACGTGTTCGTGGTGAGCCGGATCCGCGAGGCCGCGCGGGCAGGCCTGTCGACCAAGGACGCGGTGGCGTACGGGATCACGCGCTCGGCCGGGGTGGTCACCAGCGCCGCGATGGTGATGGTGTCGGTGTTCGCCATCTTCGCGACGCTGAGCATGAGCGAGATGAAGCAGATGGGTGTCGGGCTCGCGGTCGCGGTGTTCGTGGACGCGATGGTGATCCGGGTACTCGTGCTGCCGTCGCTGATGGCACTGCTGGGGCGGGCGAACTGGTGGCCAGGCCGAATTCGCCAGGACGACGGCACGGAATTCCCGCCGGCCTTTCCGCCGCAAGATGATCACTCGATCGAGGCACGGCACGGGGTACCACAGTCCGTGCGGTGACCGCCAGGGGGAGGCGGCCATCTCACCGTTTCGGGCGGTGAGATGGCCGCTTCGGGGGTTTTGTGCGGCCACCGATGTTCACCCCTTGAGGTACCCTCTAAAGTGGGGCAATGCCTGCTGGCGATTCCGACGCAAACAGCCGAGTCCCTCGATTCGACACCGTGCTCCGCGGCTACAACCAGCGCCAGGTCAACGAGAGAGTCACTCGCCTGACCTTCGACCTGGGTCACGTCCAGAAGAGCCGCGACGAGGCCGTCACGAAGGTCGCTGAGCTGACCAAGGCGCTCGGCAGCGCCCAGCAGCAGCTGATCGACGCGAAGGCCCAACTCAACCGCATCACCTCGAACCCGACCAGCAACGAGGCGATGTCCGAGCGGCAGCGGCTCATGTGGCAGCTGGCCGAAGAGGAGATCGCGGAGTTCAAGCGCGACGCGGACAACTACGACCAGACCACGAGAGCCGACGCCGACGAGTACAGCCACTCGACCAGAGCGAAGGCCGACGCACACGCCTCGAGCACCCGGGAGTCGGCGGACAAGTACTCCGCTGGTGTGCGCAAGGAAGCCGACGACCACTCGACCAAACTGCGCGACAACGCGGACGCCTACGTGTCGTCCACCAAGACCGCAGCAGACGAGTACTCCGCCGGTGTGCGCGCCGAGGTGGCCGAGTTCGCCAAGGAGCAGAAGGCCAAGCACGAGGCGACCACCGCCGAGCTGGCCCGCCGCCGCAAGGCGCTCGAAGAGGAGTACGCGAAGAACCACGCGACCCTCGAGACCGAGTACGAGGCACTGCGGGCCCGCGCGTCCGCCGAGCACGACCAGCTGATGGCCGACGCCAGGGTCGAGGCGGAGCGGGCGACCAAGGCCAACGAGGAACGCATCGCCCAGCTCGACGCCGCCGCCCGCCAGCGGCGCGACCAGCGCGACGGCGAAGCGGCCAAGCAGCGCGAACTGCTCGACGAGAAGGCCGCCGCCAAGCGGGTCTCGCTCGAACAGGAAGCCGAGCTCGGCATCCAGGCCCAACGCGCCGAGCTCGAGCGGGAGCTGGCCGAGCGCGCCGGGGTGGCCAAGGACCGGGCGGCCAAGATCGTCGCCGACGCCGAGCGTGAGGTGGCCACGCTGCGCGAGGCGTGGAACGCCGATCTGGACGAGGCCGAGCAGGTCCTCGCCCAACGCGAGGCGGCCGCGCAGACCCAGGCGTCCAAGATTATCGAGGACGCCCGGCGCCGGACCGAGGAGTCCGACAAGGCGCTGGCCGACAAGCGCACGGCGGCCGAGAAGCACCTCGGCGAGCTGGAGACCATGGCCCAGCAGCAGGCGGACAAGACCGTCGCCGACGCCGAGGCCAGGAGTCAGGCCAGCGACAAGGAGATCACCGAGCGCCGCAACCGGATCGAGAAGGAGCTCACCGAGCAGCAGGCCAACGCGAAGATCCGGGCCGCGAAGATCATCGAGGACGCCGAGCAGCGGTTGGCCGAGGCCAACGACCGCACCCGGCGGGCCGACGACTTCGAGCGTCGGGTGTCCGAGCAGGTGAGCGCCACGTACGCGATTCTCGGCGAGGCCCGCCGGCATTTCGGCAAGGCGATGGGTGCGGAGGTCGGCGCGGCGGTCAGTCCCGAGCCGGCGCCGGTCCCGGCGGCCGAGGACAAGGCGCCCGCGCCGCGGGAGAACCAGCCAAAGCCGCAGTCGGGCAACTCGGTTCGCTCGCACGTCAACGGGAAGTAGCTCAGCAGCACAGCGGCGCCCGCACCGGTTCGGTGCGGGCGCCGCTTCATGTCCGCCGCTGCATGTCCTGAGTGGACTCAGACCTTCTCCAGGTACTCCGCCCGGGAATCGCCGACCAGGCTGGAGACCATCCGCGCCAGACCCGGGTACTCCTCGAGCGTCGGGGACTCCGCGACCAGTCCCTGTGCGACCTCGCGTGCCTGCGCGATCACCTCGGCGTCGCGCAGCAGCGACAGCAGCCGGAGCTGGGACTGCTTGCCGGACTGGGTCGCGCCGAGGATGTCGCCCTCGCGGCGCATCTCCAGGTCGACCTGGGCAAGCTCGAATCCGTCCAGTGTGGACGCCACGGCGTCTAGCCGGTCGCGGGTCGCGGTGCCGGACAACGCCTCGGACACCAGCAGGCACACCCCGGCCGCCGCGCCCCGGCCGACCCGGCCGCGCAGCTGGTGGAGCTGGCTGACGCCGAACCGGTCGGCGTCCATGATCACCATGGCGGTCGCGTTCGGCACGTCCACCCCGACCTCGACCACCGTGGTCGCCACCAGCACGTCGACCTCGCCGGCGGCGAACGCGCGCATCACCGCGTCCTTCTCGTCGGCGGGCAGCCGGCCGTGCAGGATCTCCAGGCGCAGCCCAGAAAGCGGGCCGCCGGCCAGCTCGGCGGCCACGTCCAGCACGGCCACCGGCGGCCGGCGGCCGGTGCCGTCGTCCTTCTCCAGCGCCTCGAGTTCGGCCGCCTCGTCGGTCTCGCCGATGCGCGGACAGACCACATAGGCCTGATGGCCGGCGGCGACCTCCTCGCGCAGTCGCTGCCAGGTGCGGTTGAGCCAGGCCGGTTTCTCGGCCACCGGCACCACGGTGGTGCTGATCGGCGAGCGGCCGGCCGGCAGCTCACGCAGCGAGGAGGTCTCCAGGTCGCCGTAGACGGTCATGGCGACCGTGCGCGGGATCGGGGTGGCGGTCATGACCAGCACGTGGGGGCTGGCGTGTTCGCCGGCCCTCGTCCGCAGCGCGTCCCGTTGCTCGACGCCGAACCGGTGCTGTTCGTCGACCACGACCAGTCCGAGGTCGGCGAAGGAGACCTTGTCCTGGATGAGCGCGTGCGTGCCGACGACGATGCCCGCCGCGCCGCTGACCACGTCGAGCATCGCCTGCTTGCGCTGGGCGGTGGTGAGCGAGCCGGTGAGCAGCGCGATCCGGGTGGCCTGCTCGGCCCCGCCCAGCTCGCCCGCCTGGGCGAGGTCGCCGAGCATCCTGGCCAGTGAGCGGGCGTGCTGGGCGGCGAGCACCTCGGTGGGCGCGAGCAGCGCCGCCTGCCGGCCGGCGTCGACCA
The DNA here is from genome assembly GCF_054779715.1 of Actinophytocola sediminis. Classification (NCBI taxonomy): domain Bacteria; kingdom Bacillati; phylum Actinomycetota; class Actinomycetes; order Pseudonocardiales; family Pseudonocardiaceae; genus Actinophytocola; species Actinophytocola sediminis. The sequence continues at coordinate 38,150 of NZ_BAAGXS010000103.1, forward strand.
CCTGCAGCATCGCGCGCAGCGCCACGATGGTCTTGCCGCTGCCGACCTCGCCCTGCAGCAGCCGGTTCATCGGATGGGGCAGGGCCAGGTCGTCGGCGATGGACTCGCCGACCTCCTGCTGACCGGCGGTCAGCTGGAACGGCAGGCGCTCGTCGAAGGCGGCCCGGATGCCGTCGTCGCGGCGCTGGCAGGCCGGCGCGGGCCGCGCGGTGGCCGCGCTGCGCCGCTGGGCGAGCGCGAGCTGCACGGCGAGCGCCTCGCCCCACTTGAGCCGGGAGCGGGCGGCGCTCACCCCCGGCCAGTCCTTGGCGGAGTGGATGGCGCGGATGGCCTCGTCGTAGGTCAGCTTGCCCGCGCGCAGCCGCTCGGGCATCGGGTCCTCGATGGCGTCGAGCAGGCCGAGGGTCTGTTGGACGCACTTGGCGATCTGCCAGGACTGCACCTTGGCCGCGGCCGGGTAGACCGGGATGAGGCCGAGGAACTCGTCGATGGCGGAGTCGACCGTGGTGGGCTCGGCGGCGGGCTCGGTGGTGGTGTCCAGGGTGGGCTCGGTCGGCGTGTCCTCCTCGATCGGCTGGTACTCGGGGTTGGTGAGCTGCAGCTTGTTCTGGTAGATCGACACCTTGCCGGCGAACAGCGCGCTCACTCCCGGCGCCAGCTTCACCGAGTGTTGGCGCAGGTTGAAGAAGGTGCAGTTCAGCGTGCGCGAGCCGTCGGTGATGACGACCTCGAGGATCCAGCCTCGGCGCTGGCGCATGCGCCGCTCGTTGATCGTCTTCACCTTGGCGAGCACCGTGGCGTGCTCGCCGAGCTCGAGCCCGGCGATGTTGGTCAGCTCGCCGCGCTCGGCGTACCGGCGGGGGTAGTAGTGCACGAGATCGTTGACAGTGTGCAGATCGAGGGCACCGGCCAGCGCCTTGGCGGTCTTGGCGCCCACCGCCAGCTCGAGCTTGTCGTCCAGGGAGGCCATCGCCCGCGATTATGTCGCGCCGCCCCGACAGTCCCGGCGACCCACCCCGACTCTCGCCGAAGAAAACTGTCGGACCCCGGTGGAACGCTCCAGGCATGAAGCTCTCGCCCATGCCCGAGTCCCACTTCCCGCCCAAGCTCGCCGAGCCGAGCCGGCCCGACCCACCCCCGCTCGGCGACGAGGCCACCCTGCTGTCGGCCTACCTCGACTTCCAGCGCGAGACCCTGGCGCTCAAGTGCGCCGGCATCCCCGGCCGCGAGCACTCCGAGCCGCTGGTGCCGCCCTCCACGCTGACGCTGCACGGCCTGGTCAGGCACCTGGCCGGGGTGGAGCGCTGGTGGCTGCACCTGCAGTTCGCCGGCGACGACACCGAGCTGCTCTACTACCGTGACGACGACCCCGACCAGGACTTCACCAGCCTGGACGGCGACTTCGACGAGGCGGTCGCGGTCTGGCGGGCGCAGGTGGCGCGTTCCCGGGAGATCGTCGCCGGGGCCTCGCCGGAGGACACCGGCACCCGGATCCAGACCGGTGAGCGGTTCTCGCTGCGGTGGGTGCTGCTCAAGATGATCGCCGAGTACGCCCGCCACCTCGGCCACGCCGACCTGTTACGCGAGCGGGTCGACGGCGCCGTCGGGTGGTGAGCTACTCGACACCGATGATCACCACCGCGTCCGGCTGGCCGCCGTCGTAGACCACGACCTCGGCGGCCGGGTGCTCACGGCGCAGGTAGTCGGTCAGCTCGTCGGCCAGGTCCTCCGGGGCGCCCGCCCCGAGCAGCACGGTGACCAGCTCGCCGCCCGCGCCCAGCAGCCGCGCGACCACCCCGCACGCGGCCCGGTCCAGGGCGTCCACCCGTGGTGGGCCCGGCTCGATCAGCACGACCTCTCCGTCGGCGAACCCGAGCACGTCCCCGGCCGAGCACGCGCCGACCCAGGTGATGCCGTCCTGCGCCGCGACCACGACCTCACCCCGTCTGGTGGCCGCCGCGGCCTCGGCCATGGCCACCACGTCGTCGCCGGCGCGGCGGCGCGGGTCGTGCACGGCCACCGCGGCCAGCACCTGCACCGGCGAGGCACACGGCACCACGACGACGTCCTGACCAGCGGCCACGGCCCTGATCGAGGCCTCGTCGGCGGCCTCGACCAGACCGGCCCCCGCGGGCAGCACGGTCACGTGCGCGGCCCCGGTCGCGGTGATGGCGTCGACCAGCCGGAACGTGGTCTCGTCCCCGTCGACGGGCACGACGGTCACGCCCTCGCCGGCCAGGAGGTCACCCAGCTCGGGGGCGCGCACCGGCACGACCACGGCCCGGTCCCGGACGAACCGGGTCGACTCGGCCGACGGCGCGTCGGCGAACCTGGCCACCCGGATCTGCCGGGGACGCCCGGTCTCGACGCCCACCTCGATGGCCGCGCCGATGTCGTTGCAGTGCACGTGCACGGTCCACAGCCCGACCCCGTCGCCGACCACCGAGACACAGTCCCCCAGTCCGACGAGCGTGTCGCGCAGCTTGGCCACCGGGTCCGACCCGTTCTCGGCCACGTCCTCCAGGAGGTACATGACCTCGTAGGCGAACTGGTCGGACCCCGACTCCCGGGAGGTGTACATCGACAGCTCCGGCGCGGGCAGCTCGCGCGCCCGCGCGGCGGCCACCAGCGCCGCCGGCTGCTCGCGCACCACCGCGACCAGCGCGACCAGCACCGCGACCACGCCCTGGCCGCCGGCGTCGACCACCCCGGCCGC
>NZ_BAAGXS010000104.1:0-62419 GCF_054779715.1 Actinophytocola sediminis
CGCGTCGCTGCTGGCGGCTGCCGCGGTGTATGAGCGGCTCGGCGCCACCTGGGACGCCGGCCGGGCGGCCGCGCTGGCCCGCCGGCACGGGGTCGCGTTGCCCGCCCGCCACCGCAACGGCCGTCGTGGCTACGGCGAGGAGCTGTCCCCGAGGGAGCGGCAGGTGGCCGAGCTGGCCGTCGGCGGGCGGACCAACCGGGAGATCGCCGAGGCGCTGTTCGTGTCCCCGAACACGGTCAACAAGCACATGGCGGCGGTGATGCGCAAGCTGCGGGCGCGGTCGCGGACCGAGCTGGTGCGCCTGCTGATGGCCGGCCCCGGCAAGGATGGTGCGTTCTTGCCATAGCTGGCGGCCGACCACGGCCAGCAGGGTGTCTCCATGGACGAGACGACCTGCCCGGCGGCCGACCCCGACCGGGAGCACGAGATCCCGCCGGTGGAACCGGTGGCCGAGGAGCCGGCCGACCCCGACGAGTGGTTGCCGCTGTGACGTCGCGTCCACCGGGAACACCCTGCCCTGGAAGGAATCCTGATGCGTCGTAGCCGGTCATCCGTGGCGCTGCTGCTCGCGGGGGTGGTGCTGCTCGCCGACGCGGGCCACGCCGCCGCCACCCCGCCCGCGCCACCCCCGACACCCGAGGTCGCCCCGTCACCGGCGGCCGCCGAGTTCGTCCCCGGGCCGACGTTCACCCTGCTGACCGGCGACCAGGTCCGCCTCGACACGGCCGCCGACGGCCGCCAGCAGGGCGCGCTGGTCCTCGACGCCGGACCGCAGGACGACATCCGGTTCACCGAGGTCGAGGACGACCTGTACGCGCTGCCGATCGCGGCCGTGCGGCTGGTGGGGGAGGGCAGGCTGGACCGGGAGCTGTTCAACCTGACCAAGCTCGCCGAGTACGGCTACGACGACGCCCACCTCGACGAGCTGCCGGTGATCGTCACCTACCCGCCGGCCAGGGCCGAGACGGCGCGGGCACCCAGGGGCTCGACCAAGACCCGCACGCTGTCCGCGATCGACGCCACCACGCTCGCCGTGGCCAAGGACCACGCCCCCGCCGCGTGGGCGGAGCTGACCAGCCCGGCCGCGTCGGTGCGGAAGGTGTGGCTCGACGGCAAGGCGCAGGCCTCGCTGGATGTCAGCGTGCCCGCCATCGGCGCGCCCCAGGCCTGGCAGGCGGGGCTGGACGGCACGGGCGTCAAGGTCGCCGTGCTGGACACCGGCGTCGACGCCACCCACCCGGACCTCGCCGGCCGGATCGCGGCCAGCCGCAGCTTCGTCGCCGGCCAGGACGTGGCCGACCTCCACGGGCACGGCACGCACGTCGCCGCCATCGCCCTCGGCGCGGGCGGCCAGTACACGGGGGTCGCACCGGGCGCTCAGCTGGTGGTCGGCAAGGTGCTCGACAACGAGGGCTCCGGTCTCGACTCGGAGATCATCGCCGGCATGGAGTGGGCCGCCGCGCAGGGCGCCAAGGTGATCAACATGAGCCTCGGCAGCGGCCCGACCGACGGCACCGACCCGATGGCCCAGGCGGTGAACCGGATCTCCGAGGACACCGGCGCGCTGTTCGTCATCGCCGCGGGCAACGACGAGCGCCCCGAGACGGTCTCCTCTCCCGGCACGGCCGACCGCGCGCTGACCGTCGGCGCGGTCGACAAGACGGCGCCGCACTCGGTCGCGTGGTACTCCTCCCGAGGGCCGCGCATCCTGGACCGCGCGGTGAAGCCGGAGATCACCGCGCCCGGCACGGGCATCGTCGCGGCGAGGACCGGCGGCGGACACGTGTCCCAGCAGGGCACGTCGATGGCGAGCCCGCACGTCGCCGGCGCGGCCGCCATCCTCGCCCAACAGCACCCGAACTGGACCGCCACCCAGCTCAAGGACGCACTGGTCAGCACGGCCAACCCCAACCCCGCCGAAGGCGTGACCGAGCAGGGCGGCGGCATGGTCGACCTGTCCCGCGCCACCGCGGCCGCCGTGGTCGCCACCGGCACGCTCAACCTCGGCGCCATCGAGCCGCCGTACGCGGCCACCAGCGGCACGGTGACCTTCCAGAACGTCTCCGCCGCGCCGGTGCGCGCCGACCTGGCGCTGACCCTGCGCACGGGCCTGACCGCCAACGCGGACTACACCCCGCCGCCCGGCGCCGTCACCATCGAACCATCCACAGTGGACATACCGGCGGGTGGCAGCGTCCCGGTCCGGGTCTCGGTCGACATCGCGGCGCTGGACATCGCGCCCTACTTCGGTTGGCTGGAGGCACGGTCGGGGGACACGGTGCTCGCCCGCAGCACCGTCGGCTGGAGCAAGGAGATCCAGCGCCACCGCCTCACCCTCAAGGGCGTGGACCGGCTCGGCGTGCCGGCGAACACCGTGGACTGCTCGCTGGTGCACATCCTGAACCTGGAGACCGGCGAGCAGATCGAGGGCTGGTGGCAGGACGGCCGGGCCTACACCTGGCGCTACGGCGGCCCCGACCCGCTGCTGCCGGAAGGCCGCTACGGCGTCCTCGCGAACGTCTGCACCTACACGCTCGCCGCGCCGTACTTCACGTTGTCCGACACCATCGGCGGCGCCGCCGAGCTGGTCCTCGACCGGGACCGGGAGATCGTCATCGACGCCCGCACGGCCAGAAAGCTCGAGTACCGGACCGAGCGGAGCGCCGAACCACTCGGCCACCACGACCACCTGGTCTGGGCGGTGCGCCAGGTGACGGTCGAGCACGAGGACGGTGCGATCAGCCACCCCACCATCAGGGTCACGTCCAGTGCCAGGGAACAGTACGTCGTGCCGGACGACTCCACCGCGACGATCGGGACCTTCTTCCTCCACTTCAGCTCCTACCTGGTGGCGCCGGCACTGACCATGCGCGCGTCCGGCAATCGGGTGCCCGAGCTGCATCCGTGGTACCCCAACGAGAACAGCGGGCAGACCGGCTGTGCTGGGCGCGTGCTGTGCCATCCGACGTTCGACTCGGGCAAGAAGTACTCACTGGTGTACGCGGGTGGCGGCAGTCCGGCCGAGCTCGCCTCGGCGCGGGTCCGGGGCAGGCTCGTGGTGGTGACCGAGGACTGGGGCGTGCCGGGGACCTGGCTGCCGGGCGGGCCGCGCGTGGACAAGGTGGCCGCCGACGCGGCGGCGGCCGGCGCAACGGGTGTGTTGATCGCGGCCGGCTATCCCGGCTCACATCTGCGGACCCAGCTCGCCCCCACGACGATTCCGGTGGCGACGCTGTCGGTCGACGAAGGCCGAAAACTCGCCGACGCGGTGCGCAGAGGGCCGGTCTCGGTGCGTACGGGCGGGCAGCCGGTCACCCCGTACGCCTACGACCTCAAGTACCAGTTCGACCGGTTGCGCCTGCCGGACTCCCGGGTGCGCGACCGGGACCTGGAGACGGTGAATGCCCGGTACCACAGCGATGTGCCAGGTTCGGTCGGTGTCTCCGGGACCAACGACAACTCCCAGAAGCTCGCCTTCGCCTACAACACGACGAAGTTCACCACGCCGCACACCCGGACCGAGTACCACACGCCGTCCACGCCCTCGGGGATCGGTCCGGTGCACCGGTACCGGTTCGTTGTGGGCTCCCGGACCGTCTACGAGGAGACCCGGCGCGCACACGTCGCCGGCGCCAGGGTCACCGAGAACTACGGCTCGGTACCCGTTGCCCACGGCCCGGTCGAGCACCCGGTCATGACCGCCACGATCGGTGAACCCGACCAGAAGGTGGTGTATCCCACGGGTGGGGAGCTGTACCGGGCGCCGGAGGGACAGGTCCTCGGGTGGCCCAACACCAGGAACACCGCGCGCCTGCTCCACGACGGAAAGGTGTTGTGTGACTGGCCGGAGCGGATCAACGTCGGCTGCGCCACGCCGATGGGCGCCGGAAAGTACCGGTACGAATGGGATGTCGAGCAGAACGTGCGCGCGTTCATGACCGAGGTGCACACCGCGTGGGACGTCAACGTGAAGTTCGACGGTGCCGTCGGTGCCAAGGAGATCGTGCCGCTGGCCGACCTGCGCTACGACGTCGACGTCGACCTCACCAACGCGGTGACCGAGGGAAAGCCGTACACCGCGACGTTCACCCCCGGCTACCAACCCGGCTATGACGGCCACAACGGACGGTTCACCGTCCAGGCGTGGGTGAGTCACGACGACGGGCGGACCTGGCGGTCCGCCGGCACCGAACAGTCCAGAAAGGACGAGGGAGCCAAGTTCCGCCTGCGGGCGCCCCGCGACGCCGAGTTCGTGACCCTCCGGGTCAAGGCGACCGACACCGCCGGCAACTCCGTCGACCAGACCATCACCCGAGCATGGAAGGTCACCCGACGAGGCCAGCACTGAGGTCCGCGGTGCGGAGGGGCACAGCCCCTCCGCACCGCCGTTATGCGCCAACCCGGCTCGGGCACCAGCAGGGTACGGACGAGGAAGGTGTCGATCAGCACGCCGACGGCGACGAACACCCCCAACTGGATGTTGAGCACGACCGGGGAGACGGTGAGCACGAGGAACGTTGCGGCCAGCACGACCCCGGCACTGGTGATCACACCGCCGGTGGTGGTGAGCGCGTGCAGGATCCCGGCACGGTGGCCGCGACGGGCGACCTCCTCCCGGGCGCGGCTCATCAGGAAGATGGTGTAGTCGACCAGCGATCCGGCGGCGGCCACCACGAGCGCCACGCCGAGCCAGTCCAACGGCCTTGGCGGCGTGCGCCCGGCGGCCTCGCCGATCGTGCTCCACACGACCGATCCGCCCGGTAGCAGGGCGATCAGCCCGTCGACGACGATGACGTGGCCGGCGGCGAAGTGGCGTGCCACCAACCACCACCGCGCGTGCGCGCTGGGGGAGCCGCCGTGGACCATCAGCCCACCCTGGGCGCACCACCGCCGTCGCGGCATCATCGTCTCGTCGTAGTCGTGTGGTGCCCTGATGTCCACTTAGGACTCATCCGGAGCGGGCCGAGAGACCGTGCTGGCGCAGGTCAGGTCGTCATTGGGTGGCGGTGTGGGTCCGGTGTTCGCGGATCTGGCCGTGGTGGTCGGCGGCCCAGGTGATCAGGGACGTGACGATGTGGTGGAGGCTGCGGCCGAGAGGCGTGAGGGCGTACTCCACCCGTGGCGGCACCTCGGCGTGGGCGGTCCGGGTCACCAGGCCGTCCTGCTGGAGTTGGCGCACGGTGAGGGTGAGCATTCGCTGGGAGATGCCGGGGACCTCGCGCTGTAGGTCGGTGTAGCGCAGGGGGCCGGCCTCCAGTACGGCGATCACCAGCATGCTCCACTTGTCGCCGATCCGGTCCAGAATCTGCCGGACGAACCCCATCTGCTCAGCGGGGATGGCGGCGCACGGCCCTCGGCGAGCGGCGGCGTCGGGTTGGTCGGCGGTGTCCATGGCGCACATTCCCCTCCGGTACGGACATCGATGTGCCTTTTGTACGTCCCTCCATCCTGGTCCATCATGGCGCTACGCACAAACAGTAAGAATTGGATGGGCGCCACGCCCACACGACACGGAAGAGATCTGACTGTGCCTACTCTCGCCATCGTCGGCGCCGGCTCCGGCATGGGCCTGGCCATCGCCCGCACCTTCGGCAGCCGGGGCTTCGACATCGCCCTGATCGCCCGCACCACGGAGAAGCTGGAAACACTGGTCGGCCAACTCGGCCAGGACGGCATCAAGGCCGCCGCCTTCCCCGCCGACATCCTCGACCGCACCGCACTGACCGATGCGCTGGACGGTGCGCGGGCCCACTTCGGCGGCATCGACGTACTGGAGTACTCGCCTGCCCCGCACTCCCCGGTGCCCGGCTTCACCATCGCCGCGCCATCGGAGGTCACCGTGGAGAACCTGCAACCGCAGGTCGAGTACAGCTTCTACGGCGCGGTCGCCGCGGCCAGGGCGGTACTGCCCGCCATGCGGGCGGCCGGCGCCGGGACCCTGCTGTTCACCACCGGCGGCGGCTCCGTGGACCCGGTGCCGATGCTCGGCAACGTCAACGCCGCCCAAGCGGCGCTGCGCAACTGGGTGATCAACCTGAACAAGGAGCTGACCGGCAGCGGCGTGTACGCCGCCCACGTGGCGATCAACGTCTGGATCGGCGGGGGCGGCCCAGAGGGCTCCCCGGCGGCCACGCCCGAGCAGATCGCCCCCCTGTTCTGGGATCTGCACGAACGCCGGGACCGCCCCGAGGCCATCTTCAACGCCTGACCTCATCCGGGACGGACCGAGAGGGCGTGCCGGAACACGTTACGCGGATCCCAGTGGGCCTTGATTCGTTGCAGTCGTGGGTAGTTCTCCCCGAAGTACAGCGTGTGCCACGGCACACCGGAGGTGTTCCACGCCGGGTCGGCGAGATCGGTGTCCGCGTAGTTGATGAACGCGCCGTCGGTCCGCTCGCTCGGCGCCGGGACACCGCCGGTGTCGGCGAACAGGTCCCGGTAGAACTCGCGCAGCCACCGCGTCCTGGCACCGTCGCTCGCGGCGTCCGGCCAGCCGTTGACGAACAGCAGCTTGAGGATCGAGTCCCGGTGTGCGACGGCGGTCGCGTCGACGGGCACCGTGTTGACCTTGCCGCCGTAGGAGTTGATGCTGAGCAAACCACCCGGGTAGTCGTCCATGTTCAGGTACCGGTAGATCACCGCGAGCTGCCGGTCGGTGAAGGGCTTGCGCAGATAGCCGGACTTGACCTGGAGCCGGAAGATCGGCCCCGGATCGCCGGGGGAGCCCAGCAGCGCGTCGGCCAGCCATGGCTGCCGGCTGAACACCGGGGTCGGTGGGGTGCGGACCCCGGCGCTGATCTCGGCGACCAGGTCGGTAATCCGCTGTTCGGCGTCCGCACCGGCCATCTTGCCGATCAGGGTGATGTTCTGCGCCAGGCGACGCGTCACCAGGAACTCGCTGTAGTAACCGGCATAAGGAGAGTCCGGCGCGCTGTTGCGTGCGGACCACTGCCCGTGGTTGTCCATCAGCCTGGTGAACGCGGCCACGTCGGGGATGTCGGCCCACGGCCAGTCGACGGAGAACGACAGCGTGGAGGCCGGTGGCTTGGGCAGCAACGCCGCCGGGTCCGAACCCGTCGCGCCCGGCGTGCGGAACCAGTACCGTGTCACGACTCCGTACGTCCCGGCGCCGCCACCGGTGTGTGCCCACCACAGTTCCCGGTTCGGGTCGGACTCCTCGCGGGTGGCCACCACGCTCCTGGCCGTGCCGTCCCGGTCGACCACCACCACCTCGACCCCGTACAGATGGTCGACGGCCAGGCCGTGCAGCCGGCACAGCACCCCGTACCCACCGCCGGCCACGTGCCCGCCCGCGCCGACCTGGGGGCACCAGCCGGCGGGAACCGTTACCCCCCAACCGAGATAGAGCCTGCGGTACACCTCGCCGAGGGTCGCGCCCGCCTCGACGGCGAACGCCCGGCGGCGCGGGTCGTAGTACACCCGCGTCATCCCGGACATGTCGATCAGCATCCGTACCGCCGGGTCGTCGACGAAGCCCTCGAAGCCGTGGCCGCCGCCGCGTACCGCGAGCCGCCGGCCGGTGCGCACCGCGTCCCGCACGGCGTGCACCACCTGCTCGGTCGAACCGACCACCCGGACCTCGTCCGGATTGTTGGCGAACCGCCGGTTGTAGCCCCGGATGATCAGGTCCTGGTAGCGCGGGTCGTCCGGCCCGATGGCCACCGGACCGAGTGGCGGTGGACAGTCGTCCGACTCGGCCGCCGCCGGGGTGGCGCCCAGCGTCGCGGTGGTCAGCCCCACCGCGGCGGCGCTCGCACCACGCAGCACGTTCCGTCTACTGTGTCCGGTCATCTACGGTTCCCCTCTGCTGGACCTGGTCGGCGGACAACGTAGTCGCGGCACCGGTTCCCGGTATTGGACAAACGCAAGATCGCGGTACTGTTGGTGCGGTGGGAGGCCGGGGACTCGACGGATGGTCGAGCGCGCTGTCGCGGCGCGACGTCGAGCTACCGGCGGGCGACAACCTCGTCTGGCCGGCGGCACCGGCACTGTCGGCCCACGTGCTCGGCTACGCCGGGTCCCGGCACACCGACGACCGTCCGGTGCTGCACCGGGTCACCCCGGTCGCCGGGCTGACCGTGCTGCTCGACCTCGAACCGGCACAACGGTGGTATATCCCGGGAAACTCCGGGCAGCGCCAGCTGGTGTCCGGCTCGCCGGTCGACGGGTTGCGGGCCGAGCCGGTGGTGTTCGAGCAGTCCGGTCGCGACCACAGCATGACGATCGGGCTGACCCCGCTTGGCGCGTACGCCCTGTTCGGCCTGCCTCTCAAGGAACTGTCCCAGGTCGATGTCGGCATCGTCGACCTGCTCGGCGCCCGGGCAGCGCACCTGATCGAGGAACTGGCGCACATCCCGGCATGGCCGGCCAGGTTCGCGTTGCTCGACCGGCGGCTCGCCGAGTGGCTGCGCACCGGTCCGGCCCTCGACGCGCCGGTTCTCGGCGCGTGGCGCCGGCTGATCACCTCGGGCGGCCGACAGACGATCGGCGCGCTCGCCGAGGAGATCGGTTGGAGCAGGCCACATCTGGAGTCCCGCTTCCACCGACAGGTTGGCCTGCCACCGAAGTCCGTCGCCAGGATCGCCCGGTTCCACCGCGCGTTGCGCCTGCTCAGCCAACCGCACGCGCCGCGCCTGGCCGACATCGCGACCGCCTGCGGCTATGTGGACCAGCCCCATCTCAACCGTGACTTCCGCGCGTTCACCGGCAGTACCCCGACCCGGTTCCGCGGCCTCGCCCGCCAGACCGAGTCGTGACGCGAGGGTAGGGCCAGCCCTACCCCGATCGCGGGGGCGCGCCCCATCGTGAGTGACGCGCGCCGCATCTAGCGTGATCGCCAAGGCGCACGGGGCGCCACCACAAGGAGATGACGATGACCGCCACGACCAACGTCGACGCGCTTGCGCTCGTCGGAGTGCGCCGGATCTTCGGTACCAGGGACAATCCGGTGCGCGCGTTGGACGGTGTCACCGTGCGGTTGCCCGCCGGGACGTTCACCGCGGTGATGGGGCCGTCCGGTTCCGGCAAGAGCACCTTCCTGCAGTGCGCCGCCGGGCTCGACGAGCCGACCAGCGGTCAGGTGTTCATCGACGGCACCGAACTGGACCTGAGCAGCGAGACCGCGTTGACCAAGTTCCGCCGGCAGCGGATCGGGTTCGTGTTCCAACAGTTCAACCTGTTGGCCACGCTCACGGTCTGGCAGAACGTCACGCTGCCGCTGCGGCTGGCCGGCCGCAAGGTCGATCGCGACCAGTGTCTGCGGGTGTTGCGCGGCGTCGGTCTCGGGGACCGGCTCGAGCACCGGCCGGCCGAGCTGTCCGGCGGACAGCAGCAGCGGGTCGCGATCGCGCGCGCCCTGGTGACCAACCCCCGGGTGATCTTCGCCGACGAGCCGACCGGCGCGCTCGACACCCGCAGCGCCCGCGAGGTGCTCGGGCTGCTCGCCGACGCGGTGCACCGGATGGGCCAGACGGTCGTGATGGTGACCCACGACCCGGTGGCCGCGTCCTATGCCGACGGTGTGCTGTTCCTGGCCGACGGCAGGATCGTCGGTCAGCTACGCAACCCGACCGCGGAAATGGTCGCCGAGCGGATGGCCCGTCTCGGGGACGCCTCCGAGCGGAGCACGGCGGCCGGCGCATGACCATGTTCCTGCTCGCGCTGCGCTCTCTTCGTTACCGCACAACGGGTTTCGTGGCGAGCTTCATCGCGTTGTTCCTCGGTGCGGTGGTGCTGATGAGCTTCGCGTCCATGGTGGACACCGCGCTCGCCGACGGGGTGCCGGCCACGACAGCCGATCCGTTGATCCTGATGGCGTCGGTGGTCGGCAGTTGGGGACTGGTCATCGTCACCTTCGCCGTGTCCTCCACGCTCAGCCTGCTCGTCAGCCAGCGGCACACCGAGATGGCGGTGCTCAAGAGCGTGGGCGCCACCCCGGCGCAGGTCGGCCGGCTGATCGTCGGTGAGGCCGCGGTGGTCGCGGTCGTCGCCGCCCTCGCCGCGATCCCGGTGGCCATGCTCGGTGGCGGCCTGCTGCTCGACGTGCTGAAGGAGACCGGCCAGGCGGCCGGTGGCACGGTGCACGAGTTCGGGTCGGTCGCGATCGGCGTCGGGCTGGGGATCACGTTCGTCGCGGCGACCATCGCCGCCAGGGTCACCGCCAGGCGCGCCACCATGGCCCGCGCCAGGGACGCGATGCTCGCCGCCGCCCTCGACAGCCCCCGGCTCGGCCGCACGCGGCTGGTCGTCGGGCTGGTGCTGGTCGGGATCGGGATGAGCTGCGGGGTGCTCACCGTGACCATCGTCGAGGACATGGGGCTGGAGGGCATGGCCATCGCCGGCCAGGCGGCGATCATGTCCGCGATCGGGCTGGCCGTGCTGGCGCCCGCGCTCGGCCGGGCGGGGATCGCGGTGCTGGCCGGGCCGGTGCGCTGGTTCGCGGGGGTCAGCGGGTACCTGACCGTGCTCAACATCCAGCAGCGCAGCCGGCAGATGGGCGGCGTGCTGGTGCCGATCATCCTGTTCACCGGGATCGCGACCGGCACGCTGTACATGCAGGGCATCGAGAACTCGGTCACCGCCGGGGTGGCGAAGAACGCCGACCAGCAGAGCATCGAGACGCTGAACTTCGTCGTGGTCGGCATGATCGCGGTGTTCGCGGCGATCATGCTGGTGAACACCCTGGTGGCGGCGACGATCCACCGCCGCCGGGAGTTCGGCCAGCACCGGCTGGTCGGCTCGACCCCGCCGCAGGTGCTGGGCATGGTCGGTGTCGAGGGCGCGGTGCTGGCCGCGATCGGGGTGCTGTTCGGGTCGCTGGCCTCGGCGGTGTCGATCGTGCCCTACAGCATCGCCAGGACGGGCAAGGTGTTGCCGGACATGACGATCGGCGTGTACCTGGCCATCGTGACGATCGCGGTGGTACTCACCTTCGCCGCGAGCCTGGGCGCCGCCGGTCGGGCCATCCGCACCCCACCGATCCAGGCGGTCGCGGTCTGACGATCGGGTGCGGGGCGGGTCCGGCGGCGATGGCCGGTTGTGGCCGTGGGGGTGCGCGGGCGGTTTGGGTGGGTAGCTTCGCCGGCATTCGACCAGGTGGGGAGAGTCATGCGGGTGTGGCGCGGGCGGCGATGGGTGGTGGCGCTGGGGGTGGTCGCCGGCCTGACGGGGTGCACGAACGTGGTGGCGGGCGAGTCGGGTGGTTCCGGTGCGCACTCGGCCGCGAACCAAGCGGACGGGTTGACCGCCGAGGCGGTGCTCGGTGACTTCGCCACGTACGACCCGTGCGGGGTGGTCGAGCCGGCCGCGTTCGCCGAGTTCGGCACGGCGGGCATCGTCGACCGGCGGTCCTTCGAGCAGTGCGGGCTGAGCCTGGTGTCCGGTGACGGCGCCGGTATCGCGGTGCTGTCGGTCGGCAAGCTCGCGATGCTCGGCGGAACTGGCCGAGGTCAGCACCTACGTGCCTACCGGCGGCGAGAGCGGCTGCGCCGGCGCGGTCTCCGTGGCGACCGAGGTGTGGGGGCAGCTGCCGACACCGTGACGGCTCAGGCATATCCGCTTTCCTCGTGCTATATTCAATACATGGCACGGAAGGAGCTGGTGGGCCATGGGGGAACGGCGACGCTACGACTCGTCGCGACGGGTGGGACAGGCCGAACAGACCCGGTCCGAGATCGTCGATTCCGCGCGCCGCCTGTTCCTCGCCCAGGGGTGGGCGGCGACCACCATCCGGGACGTTGCCCGTCAGACCGGCGTCTCCGTGCCCACCGTCTATGCCGCGTATCAGAGCAAGACCGGGCTGGTCCAGGCGCTGGTCGAGGTCGCGGACCTGTCCGCGGGCCTGCCGCAGATGCTCGACGAGTTGGCGGCCACCACGGATCCGATGGCGCACCTGGCCATGATGACCGGCTACGACCGCAGGCTCTTCGAACGCGCCGGCGACATCATCGCCCTGATCCGTGAGGTCGGCCGCACCGAGCCCGAGCTGGCGGCGTTCTACCAGCAAGGTCGGCGGCGCGCCGACGAACCCCGTGACCAGGCGTTCTCGTCCTGGCCGGCGGGCACCCTGCGACCGGGCCTCGAGGTGCCGGCCGCGGTCGACATCTACGCCGCCCTGTGCAACATCGACGTCTACAACACCCTTGTCAACGAACGCGGCTGGCCGCCAGACCAGATCGAGCGCTGGTGGACCGAGGCACTCGGCCGCGAACTGCTGAACCCGGAAAGGCCGCGATGAGCGTCGAGGTACTGAGGAAATCCAGCATCGCACTGCTCACCACCTACCGACGCGACGGCAGCGGCGTCGGCACCCCGGTCAACGTGAAGATCAAGGACGGCAAGGCCTATTTCATGACGCGGGCCACGAGTGCGAAGGTCAAGCGGCTGGCCAATAATCCCGAGGTGTCCCTCGCGCCGTCGACGTCGACGGGCAAGCCAACCGGCCCCGCGGTGCGCGGCCGCGCGCGGCGACTGGACGGCACCGACGGCACGCGGACCCGGTTCTGGATCTTCGCCCGGTTGGTGTACCGCGACCGGCCCATCGCCTACGAGATCACGCTGACGCAGTCATGACACCGTGTTTCTGGGGGAGTCCACAATGGAGTTCACCGTCCTGGCCGGGTTGGGCGGCATCGGGTTCGTCCTGATCCTGGTCATCCTCAACGTCATCTACGTCCGCGCCGGGCTCCCGTTCCCGACCTCGGGCAGGGACCTGAACGCGGTCACGGCCTCGTTCGCCAACCTGGGTGACGCGTTCCGGAGACCGTCGACGATCGTGCCGGTCACGTGGGTGTGCACCACGGTCTTCGCCGCCGGTCTGCTGTCGGTGCTGTGGCGTGGCGGGTCCGGGGCGAGCGCGTGGGCCCTGGTGGGTTTCGCTGGCGTCCTCATGCAGAACGCCACCTTCACCGGTGTGGAGGCGCTCCGCTTCGGCATGGCCGCCGCCGCCCGGCACGGTCCTGGCTCGGTGGCGGGCCTGTGGGGTCTGAGCAATGTGCTGCTCGGGTTCAACCAGGTCTTCCTGGCGCTGGCGATCCTGGGCTTCACCCTGGCCGGCGCCGACGCCGGTCTGATCGCCACCTGGCACGCCGTGCTCGGCTACCTCAGCGCCGCGGTGCTGTTCGTGGCCGCGTCGGCCAGTCCCTACAACGTCGACGGCGGCAACCGGCTCTGGGCGGCCGGCCTGGTCGGCGCGCTCGGCTGGGCGATCTGGATCACCGCCTGGAGTGTCTCCCTGTTTCTTCTCTAGCTGGGCACGATGATGACCTTCCCCCGGATCTCGCCGGCCGCGCTCCTGCGGTGCACCTCGGCGATCCCGGCCAACGGATGGGTCTCGGTCACCTCGACCGTCACGACGCCCGCGTCCACCAACGCCACCAGCTCGCTCAGCTGGGCCGCGTCGTACCGAACGACCAGGTGGGTCGAGCTCACCCCGGCGGGCGCGGTCACCGGCGCCGCCGCGGAGATGATGGCCCCACCGCGCCGGACCGGCGGTACCCACGGCGGCGGCGTACCCACGAGGTGGATCAGCACGTCCACCGGGTCGACGCTGGCGGCGACCGAGCCACTGGTGTAGTCGACGACCTGGTCGGCGCCGAGCCGCCGGACCGCGTCCCGGCTGCGCGCGCTCGCGGTGGCCACGACGTGCGCACCGGCGTGCTTGGCGAGCTGGACGGCGAATCCGCCGATGCCACCACCCGCGCCGTTGATCAGCACCCGCTGCCCCGGCCGCACGTTCGGCATGACCGTCTGCCACGCGGTCAGCCCGGCGAGCGGGATGGCCGCGGCGTCGGCGAGTGGAATCCCGACCGGCGCCGGCACGAGCCGGCCGGCCGGCGTGGCGACGTACTCCGCCGCCGCCCCACCAGCGAGCCAGCCGATGACCGGCCGGCCGTCCGCGGTGCCGGCGACGTCCCAGCCGAGGGTGTACGGCAGGTCGACCGCGAACAGCGACCGCAGCATCCCCGACCGCAGCGCGGTCTCGGTCGGGTTGAACGACGTCGCGGCGACCTCGACCACCACCTCGCCGGGACCGGGCACCGGCCGGGGGACGTCGTCGATCCGGATGACGGCGGGGCCGCCGTGCTCGTGGATTCGTGCGCTGCGCATGACTGAACCGTAGGAGCCGACGGGGAGACAATCCATGCGTTAGGGTCCCTGGTACATATCCGATCGTCTCGGAGAGAAGACCATGGATCTGCTCAGTGACGTGCTCACGGTGATGCGCACCGGCGAGCCGCGCTCGGCCAGGGTGGTGTGGACCGCCCCCTGGGGACAGCGGTTCGCGCCCGTGCCCGGGTCGGCGGGCTTCCAGGTGGTCCTGCACGGCAGCTGCTGGCTCATCCGCCCCGACACCGACCCGCTGCCACTCGGCACGGGCGACGTGGTCTTCCTGCCCCACGGCCAGGGCCACGCGCTGGCCGACAGCCCGGCCACCCCGATCGACGCCGAGGCCTGCGACCCGAACGATCCCGCGTTCGTCGAGCGCCACGTGCACCGGCCGCCAACCGGGACCGGCCCGACGACCGTGACGCTGTGCGGCGCCTACCAACTGGATCCGGCCCGCGCCCATCCGCTCCTGCTGAGCCTGCCGGAGGTCGTGCGGCTGCCCGCCCGCCTCGGCCACGACCTGCGCGCCGTGGTCGAGCTGCTGGCCGCCGAGCTGGAACGCCCCGACCTGGGCACCGACGCGCTGATCCCGACCCTGCTGGACACCCTGTTGCTCTACATCCTGCGCACCTGGTTCACCGCCCAGCCCGCGACCGGCGGCACCGGTTGGGCGGCGGCGCTCACCGACCGGGCGATCACCTCGGCACTGCACGCGATCCACCGCGACCCGGCCCGGCCGTGGACCGTCGCGACGCTCGCGGCCGAGGCGGGGCTGTCCAGGGCGCCGTTCGCGCGGCGGTTCGCCGAGAAGGTCGGCCAACCGCCGCTCACCTACCTGACCTGGTGGCGGATGACGACCGCCACCCGGCTGCTGCGCGACACCGACGAGCCGCTGCGCGCCATCGCCGGCAAGGTCGGCTACACCTCGGAGTTCGCGTTCGCCAGCGCCTTCAAACGGCAGTTCGGCACCGCCCCGGGCCAGCACCGCCGCGCGGCGGGATCAGCGTGAGTTGGCGCGCAGCAACGACACCGTGCCCACGGTCAGATATCCACGCCATTCCAGCGCGGCGGCGGGGGAGTAGCTGTCGAAGTCGACCCGCCAGCCGCCGTCGTCCTGCTGTCCGGCCTCGACCCGGCGCAGGTCCTCGGCGATCACCTCGGCGCTGAACAGCCGTCTGGCCGGCCGGTCGGGCAGCGGCGCGAAGTCCAGCGGTCGCATGGTCTCGCCATCGGCGCCACCGGCGACCGGCACGAGCCCGTCGGGCGGGATGAACGTCGCCAGCTTGTCGAACAGCGGCGGGGCCTCGGCGTGCGTGTCGTAGGTGGCGTCCAGGAACCCGACGGCGAAGCGGAGCGCGATGGCGTGCGGCGCGCCGTCGAGCTCGGCGATGGCCGCGAAGCAGTACCGGGTGGCCGCGGCCAGCCAGGGATGCGCGGCCACGCCGGGATCGCCGGCGGCGACCTGGTGGGCGACCCCGGCGACGAACGCGGTGCTCTGCAGGGACGACGCGCGCGGATCGGCGTCCGCCCAGAACGGCGCGCACCCGGCCGGGTCCGCGACCGGCAGGGCGAAGGGCACCCCGCCGTCGGGCAGGGAGATCCGGCCGAGCCAGGCACACACCTCGACCGCCCTCGGCGTCGGCCCGACCTCGGCGAACACCTCCAGCGCGTGCAACGCGCCACCTGGCTGGCTCTCGGGTGCCCGCAGGTCGGGTTCCAGGCCCCAGCCGTATCCGCCGTCGGGGTTGCGGTACCCGTCGACGGCGGCGAGCACGGCGGCGGCGTCCGTGTCGCCGAGGAGGTACTCGAAGCGGCGGCGGTCGAGCAACCGGCCATGGGTGGCCAGGAACGCGGCGGCGGCCGACAGGTCAACAGTCACCCGGTCATTCTGGCGCGGTCCCGCCCGGCGCGTATTGAACGTTTCGGTCGTCCCAGAAGCGTCGCACGTTGTTCATGTCGCCACGGAGTGTCAGCTGAGCACCGGTCAGTGGTAGCCGATATGCACGTTAGCGTAGGGATACCGCACAGCGGATGGGATCGAAAGGCGCCAGGTGACAGGTCAGTTCAACGTGCTGCTGCGGCAGCTTCGGCGACAGGCGGGGATGACCCAGGAGCAGTTGGCGGACCGGTCAGGGGTCGGCGTGCGCACGATCCGGGGGTTCGAGACCGGCGAGCGAACCGACCCCAGAATGGTGACCATGCGCCTGCTGGCCGACGCCCTCGGCCTGCGCCCGGCCGATCGCGACGAACTGCTCGCCGCCGCGATGCACACCGAGGTGGCCGACGAGGTAGCTGACGAGGTAGCCGACGGGGTGGCTGATGCCGGCGGCGAACCGGTGCCCCGGCAACTACCGGCCCAGCCGGGGGCGTTCGTCGGCCGGCACCGCGAGCTGGCCGTGCTCTCGGCCGCGGCCGGCACCCCCGGCGGGACGGTCGTGGTCGGCGGCGGCGGGGGAGTGGGCAAGACCTGGCTGGCCCTGCACTGGGCCCACCAGCACCTGGCCGAGTTTCCCGACGGGCACCTGTTCGCCGACCTGCGTGGCTTCAGCCAGGACAGCGAGCCGCTGCCCGTGGGCGTCGCGCTGCGCGGGTTCCTCGACGGCCTCGGCGTGCCGGCCGGCCGGGTCCCGGTCGACCTGCCGGCCCAGACCGCGCTGTACCGCAGCCGGGTCGCCGGCAAGCGGATGCTGATCCTGCTGGACAACGCCGCCGACGCCGAGCAGGTCGTGCCGCTGCTGCCCGGCGGGGACTCCTGCACGGTGCTGGTCACCAGCCGCCGGACGCTGACCGGATTGATCACCCGGCACAGCGCACACCCCCTGTCCCTGGACATGCTCAGTGCCGATGAGGCGCACGCCCTGCTGGCCAGGCGGGTGGGCGTCGACCGGGTGGCCGCCGAGCCGGCGGCGGTCGCCGAGCTCGTCGGCCTGTGCGGCGGCCTGCCGCTCGCGTTGGGCATCATCGCCGGCCGCGCCAGCATCTTCCCCACCGTCCCGCTCGCCGAGGTCGCCGCCGAGCTGCGGGAGGCCGGGCTCGCGGCGCTGGCCGACGACGACCCGGCGGCCAGCCTGCCCGCGGCGCTGTCCTGGACCTACCGGGCGCTGAGCGCCGACCAGCAGACGATGTTCGGGCTGCTGGCCATCGCGCCCGGCGCGGACCTCACCGCGGCCGCGGCCGCCAGCCTCGTCGGCCAGCCACTCCCGCAGGCGAGAAAACTGTTGCGGGAACTGGAGAAGGTGTCCCTGGTGAACCGGGACGGGCGCGGCCGGTACGCGATGCACGACCTGATCCGCCGCTACGCCACCGACACCGTCGACCAGCGGCTGCCCGCCGAGGAGCTGACCATGGCGCTGCGCCGGGTGGTCGACTTCTTCCTGCACACCGCGCACGCGGCCGACCGGCTGCTCGACCCGCACCGCCCGCCCGTCCGGCTCGACCCACCGGCGCCGGGCTGTCAGCCAGAACCGCTCACCGACCACGCCACCGCGCTGGCCTGGCTGGACGCCGAGCATTCCGGTGTGCTGGCCGCCCAGCACACCGCGGCCGCCCGGCACTGGCACCAGACGGTGTGGCAGCTGGCCTGGACCCTCGGCACTTACCACGACCGGCGGGGCCGCGCCCACGACCGGCTCGCCGTCTGGCTGACCGGCCTGGCCGCCGCCGACCAGCTCGCCGACTGGGCCGCCCGGATCCGCGCGCACCGGGTCCTTGGCTACGCCTACGCCGAGGTCGGCCGGCACGACGAGTCCATCGACCAGCTACGGCAGTCCCTCGCGTTGGCCGAGGAACACCACGACCACACCAACCAGGCGCACACCCACCGGCTGCTCGCGCGGGCCTGGGGGCAGCGGGGGGACCACGTGCGGGCGCTGGCCGAGGCCACCCAGGCCTTCACCGGCTACCGCGCCCTGGACAACGCGGTGTGGGAGGCCGAGGCGCTCAACGAGATGGGTTGGCAAGCCGCCCGGCTCGGGGAGTACGCGCGGGCCCACGAGCACTGCGCGGCCGCGCTCACCCTGCACCGCCGCCACGACAACCCCGACGGCGAGTCCTACGCGCTGGACAGCCTGGCCTACATCGCCCACCACACGGGCCAGCACGAGCAGGCCGTCGAGCACTACGCCCACGCGCTGACGCTGCTGCGCGACCTCGGCTACAGCTACGAGCTGGCCAACAGTCTCGACGGGCTCGGCGAGGCGCACCTCGCCCTCGGCCGCCCCGAGCAGGCCCGCACGGCGTGGCGGGAGGCCCTTGAGCTGTACCGGGCCCAACAACGCGACGACGACGCCGGCCGGTTGCGGCGACGACTCGCCGCCCTCGACGAGTGAGGGCGGCAACCACGTAGGTGAGGAGCTGAGGATGTCATGCGGGTGCGACCGTTCGACAGGAGCCAGTTCACCAATGGCCGGCCGACCGACGCCGACGCGGCGCGGATCAGGTCGATCCTGGCCAATGCCACCAGGTACGCGGTGACCACCTGGTACCACGAGGTCAAGAACTTCGACGCGCAGACCGGTGACCACCTGGACTTCGGCGGCATCGCCGAGCACAGCATCCGGCCGGCCGCGAGCGAGGCGTACGCGCTGGCCGTGGCGCTGGCCACCGGCGGCTACGACGCGGCGGTGACCGGCGTCGACGAGCGGACCGCCAGGGCGCTCACCGTCCGGCTGGTCGGCTCGCTGGCCTTCCGCCACCGGGTGAACACCGAGGGCGGCTGGGGCTACGACTGGCAGACCGCGCTGTGGGCGGCGCTGGCCGGCAACGCGGGCTGGCTGCTGTGGGCCGACCTGCCGGCGGCCGACCGCGAGTACGTGCGCCGCATGGTGGAGTTCGAGGCCAACCGGTTCATCGGCTGGCCGGTGCCCTACTGGCGCAACCGCGCTGGCGGCTTCAACGGCGCCTGCGGGGACACCAAGGCCGAGGAGAACGCGTGGAACTCGCGGTTGCTGTTCCTCGCCGTGGTGATGATGCCCCGGCACAGCAGGCGCGCCGGCTGGGCGTACAAGGCCAACGAGCTGAGCATCGGCGCGTTCGCGCGGCCGGCCGACCTCGCCGCGAAACAGCGCACCCGGGGCCGGCCGCTCGGCGACTGGCTCGAGGGCACCAACATCGACGACGACGGCGGGCTGGTCAACCACAGCATCTACCACCCGGACTACGTGACCACGCTGAGCGAGATGATCAGCGGCGGGCTGATCTACGGGCTGGCCCGCAGGCGCATCCCGGGCAACGCGCTGCGCGGCGCCACGGTGCTTTACCAGAGCCTGGTGGCCAGGCGGTGGTGGCCGGCCCCCGCGCCGCCCTGTCCGAACAGCCCGGGGTTCCGGCCGCCGGCGGCCGCGAACCCGACCGGCACCATGTACGTCCACGGCACCGACGACGTGTACTACCCACAGGGCAACGACTGGGGCACCGCGCGCCGGGCGCACTTCGCCGAGCTCGACGTCATGGTCGGCGCCTTCGGCCTGGACACCGCCGTCCCCGGCCGGGCGGTCACCTGGGAGCGGCTGCACGCGCAGCGGGTGCTGGACATGCAACAACGACCGCTGGCCGGCGGCGTGCCGAGCGACGGCAGTACCTACCGGAGTGCCGGCGAGGACACCTATGCCGGCCGCGAGGAGTGGGTGGCCGCCAGGGCCGCCGAGTCCTGGCTGACCAAGTGGCTCGCCCACCACGACGCGCTGCGCACGACCAACGCCGCCGAGCAGATCGTGGTGGCCAACAGCGATCGCGGGGTCGTCGTCACGGGCTCGTGGACGGTGGGCGGTCCGGCGGTGAACGGGCCGGGGGTGTTCGGCACGGCGGTGCGTTACAAGGGGCCGGGAACCGGCGAGGCCTCCCTGCGGTTCACGCCCCGGCTGACCAGGACGCGTTCCTACGACGTGTTCGCCTGGTGGTTCTCCGCGCCCGCCCAGGCCACGAACGCGCCGTACACGGTCACCCATGCCAGGGGCAGCGCGACGGTGCGGGTCAACCAGCGCGCCGGCGGCGGCGTCTGGCACCGGCTCGGCACGTTCCCCATGGGCACCGGCGATCACGTGCTGATCAGCGACGACGCCGACGGGTACGTGGTGGCCGACGCGATCCTGCTGCGGCCCGCGTAGGCCCGCCCGACCGTCCCTGATTCGCGTCAGCAAATACCTGTGACAATTATTGAACCGATGTAACTCGGCTGCGGTCACAGGTTCGCTGTCGAGAAATGGGGAGGTCGGGGTGGACGAGTTGCGCCAGCTCGTTGGCGAGGCCGAGCGGATGGGCACGGTGCTGGACACCGGCCGGAATCCGGACGCGCGGTACGCGGGACAGGACGCGACCGAGACGGTGGCCGTGGTGGTCGACACGGACGGCCGGGTCGTCGACGTGACGATCGACCGGGACAAGTTCCGCGCCGGCGACCTCCGGTTGCTCGCCGCGGCCACCCTGGAGGCGGCCGGCAACGCGGAGACGGCCAGGGTGTCGGACTGGGCCGAGCGGATCACCGAGGCGGACGCGACGCTGCCGGCCGTCGAGGTGCCCGCGTCGCCGCCGGTGTCCGCGCCGTTCCAGATCAACCCGCCGCGGGTGATGCTCGACCAGGTCCTCACGCTCATCCACCGGGCGAGCGAGGAGTCCTCGGCCGAACTGAGGCGCGCCGAGGCGCTCGCCGCCGCGCCGCGCCGACCGATCACCAAGGGCCGCAGCGAAGGCGGGCACGTCGTGGTCGGCATGGACGGCCAGCGGGTGGTGCGGGTGGAGATCGAGACCGACACGTCGTGGATCGCCACCGCGAACGAGCGGGAGATCGCGGCCGAACTGCGCGACGCGTTCGCCGAGGCCTACCGGAACCTGGACGACGCCGCCCCGCGCCGCCGGGCGAACAGCGCGATCGACGAACTGCGGAAACTCACCGAGAACCCGCAGGAATTCGTCAACACACTCTTCGGAATCAATCGCTGAGAACAGAACAGGGGAGCTGGATCATGGCACCGACCCCGGAGCAGTACAAGGCGGCGCTCGACGCGCTCGAAGGGGACGCCAAGGTATGGGAGGCGTGTGGGAACGAGCTGACCACGGCGGGTGGTGTCGCGGCCGGGCTGACGCTGGACGCGGCCGCGATCTCCTATGTCGCCGACAAGTGCGGGATCACCGCGCAGTACACGGAGTTGCAGCAGAAGCTGCAGCGGCTGCTGACCTCCGGCGGCGAGTACTCCACCGCCGTTGCCGGGCAACTGCGGGCCGCGGCCGCGACCTACGACGCCGAGGAGCAGGCCGGCGTCCACCGTATGAACGACGTCTGGTGAGGGACCCGTCATGCCACTGACTCAAGAAGAGATCGACGAGATCATCCGCAAGATCAACGAGGGCTTCGAGACGTTCAAGTCCGAGTTCCAGAAGTTCGTTCAGGGCGTCGAGGGCTGGGTCAAGAAATGGGTCCCCTGGGCGTACGGAAAACTCACGGAACTGCTGAGCTGGATGTATGCCAAGTTGATGGAGGTCGAGGCGGAGCTCAGGAAGTTCCTCACCCAGCCGGGACAGCCGTGGACGCTGTGGAACACCGGTAGCACGTGGACCAACTCCGTCGGCACCGTGAGCGGGATGGAGGGGAACTTCACCGAGAGCGCCATGCCCACCGGCGCCGAATGGGACGGCACCGCGGCCAGCCAGTACAAGCGGTCGCTCGGCCCGCAGGGCAAGGCGCTCGCCGCGGTGAAGGCGGCCACGGACGCGGTCGATGACGCGCTCGGCAAGCTCGCGGTCGCGATCGGCGTCGCGTGGCTCGCGATCGCCGCGGCCATCGTGTCGTTCATCTCCGAGATCATCGCGGAGGCCGGTGCCACGGTGGCCTCCGAAGGCGCCGCGACGCCGGCCACCGTCCCGGCCGCCGGCATCTCGGTGGCGAAGGTGGCCGGGCTGGTCGCCGCGGCCATCGGCGTGCTCGAGGCGTTCGTCGCCTCGACCGTGCTGCCCGCGTTCAAGGATCTGGACCAGGTCATCCAGACCAACGGCGCGTACCCGAAGAACCTGTCGTCGGGGGAGAACGAGTGGCCCAGGATGACCAGTGACGTCTCCGACTCCAGCCACCGGGGCAACCACGGCAAGAACGCGCCGTGGGAGATGTCCAAGGCCTGATCACCCGTCCGGGCGCGGTCGACGGCAGCGCCGGTGAGTCCGATCTCCGGTCGGGGCTCACCGGCACTGACCGTCAGCCGAAGCGCCAGAGGTGGTCGCTGGTGCCGTTGTCGTCCCACAGCACGATCTGCGCGCCGGCCGCGGTGGACGCGTCGGTGACGCCGAGGACCCGGCCGCCGTTCGCGCACTGGATCCGGAACAGGTCGCCGCCACCGTGGCGCAGCCGCCAGCGGTGGTCGGCGGTGCCGTTGTCGGCCCACTGCACGACCCGCGATCCGTTGGCCGTGCCCATGTTCTCCACCCCGAGCACCTTGCCGCTGTTGGCGTTGCGCAGCCGCAGGTAGCCGCCGGTGTCGATCACCGCGGTCCACAGGTGGTCCGCGGTGCCGGTGTCGGTCAACTGGATGACCAGCGCACCGTCCGCTGTGGACATGTCACGGACGCCGAGCACCAGCCCGCTGGCCTGGTTGCGCAGCCGTCGGGTGCCGACCGGGGCGAACCGCCACCGGTTGTCCGCGCTGCCGTTGTCGGCGTCCTGCACGGCCTGCGCGCCCTCGGCGGTCGAGCCGCCCTGGATGCCGAGCGGCTTGCCACTGTGGACGTTGCGGATGGTGTGCGTGCCGTCGCCGAGGTCGGTGATGGTCCACCGGTGGTCGGCGGTGCCGTTGTCGGCCCACTGCAGGACGTTGGCGCCGTCGGCGGTCGACATGTTCTCCACGCCGAGCACCTTGCCGCTGTTGAGGTTGCGCAGTCGTACGGCCGCGCCGTCGGGCACCAGCTCCCAGTTGTGGTCGGGCGTGCCGGTGTCGCTCCACTGCAACGCCTGTCCACCGTCGGCTGTGGACATGTCGCGCACGCCGAGGACGAGTCCGCTGGCGGCGTTGACCAACCGGTGGCCAGGCGTGGAGTTCCCGCCGCCGTCGCCGGGCGCTCGCCAGTACACCGTGTAGTTGTGCCCGTGCGCGTCGTGGAAGGGCCCCAGCGGGACCGTCGTGCCGCCTGCCGACGCGGTGAACGACAACGTCGTGGTGCTCGTCCGGGTGATCGACCCGACGTCGAGGGTGGGCAGGGCGGTGAGCGTGCTGTTGCCGTAGTTGCCGGACAGCACCGCCGGGCCGTAGGTGATCGCGGAGACCCCGGTGTTGTCGTTGGCCGCGCGCATGATCACCCGCATCGGCAGCCGGACGGTCACCTGGTCGCCCGCGGTCCATCCCCGGTTGATGCTGGCGTAGGTGCCCGGTGTCGTGGCGATGTCCTGCGCCACACCGTTGACGCTGACGGTCGCGCCGCTGGTCCACGCCGGGATCCGGACGCGCATCGTCCACGTGCCGGCCACGGTGCCGGTGACGGTGAGGTTCGTGGTGTCGCTGGCCGGGTAGGTCGTGGTCTGGGTGACGGTGATCCCGCGGTCGGCCCAGGTGAGCACCGACGGGATGAACAGGTTCACGGTCAGCGTGGAGTCGTTGAAGAAGTAGATGGAGTCGGCCAGCTTGGTGTTGGTCTCCAACCCCGTGCCCTGGCAGCACCAGAACGAGTTGTAGTCGGTGCTGAAGCTGCCGCCGCCGACCGCCGGCCCGGTCTGACCCCGCCGCCCGCCCGGGTTGAGGGCGGTGAAGTAACAGACGTGCCCGTGGCTGTTGGCCGGGTTCTGTTGGCCGAGCATCTGGTTGAGCAGCGCGCGCTCGTAGAAGTCGAAGTAGGCCACCCGGTTCGGGTCCAGCAGCCACAGTTCCCTGGTCAGCTTCAGCATGTTGTAGGTGTTGCAGGACTCGGCCGCGTCGCTGGCCAGGAAGCCCGCGATGGCGTGTGGCGCGCGGAAGTGCTCTGCCTGGCTGTTGCCGCCGATCACGTAGGTGTGCGCGTCCACGGTGAGCTGCCAGGCGTTGGCGGCGATGTCGCGGTAGCGGGTGGTGCCGCTCGCCTTGTACTCGCGGGCGGCGCCGACCCACTTGGGCACCTGGGTGTTGGCGTGCAGCCCGTTGAGCTGGTCCTGGTTGGCGGCCAACGGATCGAGGACCGCGGCGTGGTCGAACCGCTGCGCCACGGTCAGCCAGCGCTGATCGCCGGTCTGCTGGCACAGGTCGGTCAGTACCGCGCCCATGCCACCGAACTCGACCCGTAGCGTGGTCTGCATCTGCTCGCGGCTCAGTCGGCCGGTGCGCCAGTCGACCCAGCCGGCGAACCGCAGCAGCACGTCGCGCGCCTGGATGTTGCCGAGATACCGCCACACGTCGAGCAGCCCGGCCAATGTCTTGTGCAGACAGTAGTAGGGCACTCCCTTGCGCACACCCGTTTCCACGGTGTTCAGATCGGACTCCGGGAACCCGGACAGGTAACCGGTGTTGAACCCGGCGGCGGCGTTGTTCGCCTGGCACTTGGCCAGTTCGGCGACCAGGTAGTTGGCCTTGTCCCGGCAGGTGGTGTCGCCGAGCACCGCCCACGCCTGGGCCCACGCGGTGAGGAAGTGGCCCTGGCTGTGGCCGCGGAACTCGAAGTTGGGCGCCTCCCAGCCCCCGCAGGCCGCCGCGCCTCCGGTCGAGAGCCGGTGGTTGGCGCGGAAGCTGTACAGCAGCCGGTCGGCGTCGATGAACCGCAGGTACGTGAGCGTGCGGTTCTGGTTGTCCAGCCAGCGGCTCGCGGTCAGCCGGACCTGCTCGAGCGGGAACGGGTAGGCCGACACCCCGATGTCCTCGCGGACCGGCGGGATCTCGGCGACCGCGGCGCCGGCGCCGGCGCCGGCGCCGACCGCCGGCACGCCGCCGGCGACGGCCACCACACCGGCGGCCTGCAGCAGCCGGCGGCGGCTGAGACGGGATGGTTCCATTGTGGACTCCAGGTTCGTCACGGGGTGAGCCGGAAGGTGGCGTCCTGCCGGTCGCTCGCGCTGGATGACGAACTGAGCGCGTCGATGCGCAGCAGGAAACCGGTGTGGCGCAGGTAGTACGTCGGGTAGTTGTACGAGCGGAACGACGACCAGCCGGCGTCGGCGAGGCCAGCGGTGCGGTAGAAGGTGGTGTCGGCGCGGAAGGTGGCCGTGCCGTCGTCGGCCGCGAGCCGCACCTCCTGGTTGTAGTGCCGCAGGAACTGGCCGGGATAGTTCACCGCCTCGAACGACACGCCCGCGCCGTCGGCCAGGCCGGGAACCATGCGCCACAACTGATCCTGGTACGGCTCGAGCGGGTAGGTGTCCAGCCGCGCGGCGTAGTCCGCGTGCCGGACGAACCGGTCGGGGTAGTTGGAGGACTTGAGCCGCGTCCAGTTCGGCGTGCCCCAGCGGGAGACCAGCGCGCTGTACTCGGCCGAGGTGATGCCGGTGATCGAACCGTGCTTGGCGTTCAGCGGCGGGGTGTAGTCGCGCTGGTTGGCCACCGTCCAGGCGTTGGCGCCGATGTTGGTGCTCGTCCAGGAGTAGTAGTCGTTGTTGATCGGACTGTACGAGTCACCCCACAGCCGCCACCCGGTGCCGTCGTTGTTCCTGACCAGCAGCGGCGCCTCGATGCCGTTTCCCTGCCGCAGTCCGCTGGTGTAGGTGGTGAAGCTGTTCGGCGCGCCGGTCGCGGACCGCGCCCCGTGCAGCAGGCCGGTCGCCAGGTTCTTGTAGTAGAGGTAGGTCGTGGCGCCGTCGACGACGATGTCCCCGTCCAGCACGCCGAAACCCGGGCTGAAGAACACCTGCGGCGAGCTCACCGTGAGGAAGTCGGTGGTGTAGTTCACCAGGAACACGTCGCTGCCGTTGTTGGCCGAGTAGACGATCCCGTACTGGCCGCGCGCCGCGTCCCAGAACGCGGTCGGCGCCCAGGTGTGCGTGTTCAGCGTGTGCATCCTGATCCGCCGGTACCCGGTGAAGCTCGTCAGGTCCGTGGAGTCCCACACGTGCAGGTACTGGCTGTTCTGGGTGAAGTCGGTGCCGTTGAGGTCGGTCGCCAGCACGACGAACGTGCCGTCCTGCTTGCGGAACACGAACGGGTCGCGTAGGCCGAGCGTGCCGGCCGTCGGCGTGGCCACCGGGTTGTTGGCGTTCAGCGGCGTCCAGTTGCTCCCGTCCTGGCTCACCGCGAGGTGCAGGCCATAGTTGGCCCCCACCATCTGGGGTGATTCGGTGAAATAGGTCATCACGTAGGCGGTGTTCGTGGCCGACGCCGCCGGCGGCGCGTTGACCACGACGGCCATGCCGACCGCGACGCACAGGCTGATGACCAGGGTCGACGCTCGTCGCCAGGTACTCATGGCTCCCATCCAATGTGATCGCTAACAATGAATATCGAAAGCACACAGGTGTCACGTTGCGACCCGGGGGGACGTGATGTGTTAACGCTAACAGAAGAGACGTCGGTCACTCAACCCCGACTTTGCCCTGGGCCCCCGGCGTGTCACGGTTCGCCCGTCCGGCCGATAGTCCACTGTGGATGAAGCGGTTCGGGGATTCATCGCGTCCAGTCGCTGTCGTGCTGGCCGGCCACGGCAATTCCTGGCGGTGGTTTGTTACGGTGGCCTGACGGGTCGAAGAAGGGGTGGATCATGCCGGAACCGGTACTGGTGTCGATCGCGGCGGCGTTGGCGAGCAAGGGTGCGGGGGCGCTCTACGAACTGGTGAAGCGAAAGTTTCAGGGAAAGGACACCGCCGAAACCGCGCTGAACGCCGCGCAGGGGGCCGAGCCCGACTCGCCCGAGGTCGAGGCGCTGAGTGAGCAGCTCGCGGCCGTGGAGCGCTCGGACCCGGAGTTCGCTGCCGAAATCCGGGAACGGTGGCAGGAGACCGTCACCAAGGCCGAAAGTGGCGGCGTGGTCAACCAGATCTCGGGAAACGTTACCGGCAAGATCGTGCAGGCGCGCGACATCCAGGGCGGGGTCAGGTTCTGAGTTTCGATCTGTCTACATAGGACCGATAAGATTGCGTTCCCTGCCAAATGAAAGGGACAACAGTGTTGCGGTCCGATAGGTATGACCACACACTGGGTTGGTGGAGCGGGAGAGTGTGGGGAATGAGATCAGTGGAAGTGTCGCCGGCGCGGTGGTGCAGGCCGGCACGATTCACCAGGTGATCTTACCCGGGCGGGAGGTACCCGTTCCTCGGCAGTTGCCGTCCGCGGTGCGCGATTTCACCGGTCGTGACCGCGAACTGGCGGCACTGGACGAAGTGCTTGCCAGCGCGGGAGATCCGGCGGCCACGGTGGTCGTCGCGGTGATCGATGGTGTTGGTGGTGCGGGAAAGACCACGCTGGTCGTGAAGTGGGCGCACCGGGCGCAGCGCCGGTTTCCCGGCGGCACGCTGTTTGTGAACCTGCGCGGTTTCGGGCCGAGTCCGCCGCTGGACCCGGCGATGGTGTTGGCGTTGTTCCTGCCCGCGTTGGGCTTGGCCGAGACCCAGGTGCCGGCGGAGTTCGAGGCGCGGGTGGGGTTGTACCGGTCGGTGCTGGCCGAGCGGCGGGTGTTGGTGGTGCTGGACAACGCCGTGGACGCCGAGCAGGTGCGGCCGTTGTTGCCGGGAGCGCCCGGCTGTATGGCGGTGGTGACCAGTCGCGGCGGTCTCACGGAGTTGGTCATCGCGGAGGCGGCGCATCGGGTCCCCCTGGATGTGTTCAGCACGGCCGAGTCGACCGCGCTGTTGCGCGAGATCCTTGGCACGGAACGGATCGACGCCGAGCTCGACGCGGCGGCCGAGCTGCTCGCGGTGTGTGGCGGGCTGCCGCTGGCGGTGCGGGTCGCGGCGACCAGGGTGGCCGCCCACCCCCACGTCGACATCGCGGACGTGGTCGCCGAGATCACCGGCGACCAGCACCGGCGAGCGGAGGACACGTTGTGGGGTAACGATGTCGGCAGCGCGGTGCGCGCGGTGTTCGACTGGTCCTACGAGCGGCTGACCGACCAGCAGGCGATGGTCTTCCGGCGCCTCGGCCTCCATCCGAGCCCCGAGTTCGGGGTCGCCGCGGCCGCCGCGCTCGCCGGGCTGGGTTCCGGTGCGGCGTACCGGTGTCTGGCGGCGTTGGCGGAGCTGCACCTCATCGAACCGGTCGCCCGCCGGCGTTTCCGCATGCACGACCTGATGCACGCCCACGCCGCGCACCGCGTCGAGCTCGACGAGCCTCCGGGCGACCGCGACGCCGCGGTGGCCAGGATGTTGTCCTGGTACGCGCGAACCGCGTGGCACGCGGACCAGACCGCGTTCCCGGAGATGGCCGGGACCGTGCCGGCCGTGGTCGGGCCGGTGGACGTCGAGGCCGCGTTCGCCGATCGGGAGCAGGCCAGAGCCTGGCTCCATGCCGAGCACGCCAACCTGGTGGCCGCGGCGCGCGGCGCGAACGCCCGTGGGCTGCACGACCAGGCCATGGCCCTCGCCGTGGCGTGCCGGTTCCTGACCTCGGGCGGCCGGGCCTGGTATGCCCTGCATCTGGAGGCGACCGAAGCGGGCACGGCGTCGGCCGGCGCCGCCGGCCACCGGGTGCTGGAGGCGCTGCTGCTGAGCATGCGCGCGGGCACGTTGGGGCATCTGGACCGGTGGGACGACGCCGACGTGGCCGTCACCAGGGCACTGACCCTCGCCGAGGAGTTGGCCGACCCGGCCCGCCTGGTGTCCGGGCTGTCGGGGCTTGGCCGGGTCCGGCGGGGCCAGCGGCGGCTGAGCGAGGCGGGGGAGTACTACCGGCGGTCGGCGGCGGTGGCCAGGGAGGCGGGACTGACCAGGTCGGAAGCCGTCGCGCTGTGCAACCTGAGCGCGATCTGTACCGACCTGGGCGAGTTCGACCAGGCCCTGGCCTACGCCGAGCAGGAACTCGTGCTGCGCCGCCAGGCCGGCGATCAGGTCGGTGAGGCGGGCGCGCTCTGCGACGCGGGACTGGCCTGGCAGGGACTTGGCCGGCACGACACCGCGATCTCCCTGTTCCAGCAGGCGATCGAGTCCTACCGGGTGCTGCGCTACACCGGGCGGGATCTGGTGCAGACGGTGTTGGCGCTGGCGGTGTCCCAGGAACACCTGCGTGACTGGCCGGCCGCGATGTCGACCACGCGCGCCGCGATCGGTCTGCTCGACGACCTGGAGGATCCCCGCGCCCGGCAGGCCAGGGGGCGGCTGGCCGAGCTGACGGCCATGGCCGCCGAAGAGCCGGACACCTAACCGGTGGCCTGGTGGTGGCCGCAGGTCGGGCAGTCCGGTCGCGGTGCCTCGACGGCGAGTACCACCGCGCCGTCGAGGGTGACCAGGTTGACGGCGTACTCGCGGTTCACCGGCAGCTGGGGTACCCCGGTGACCAGCGTCATCGCGGCGTGCGCGGCGAGCTGTCCGGAGACACCGGCCGACACCGCGTTGCTCGCCTGGGTGGGTCGCTTCCGCGCCGCCGGGGCGCGTGGCGCCCGGCGTTCCCGGTCCTCGGCGCACAGGCAGTCGTAGCACGGTCCGGTGCCCGGGCGGTACAGCCCGATGTTGACCTGCGGGCCGTGGTAGCCGCCGTGGACCCACGGGGTGCCGGTCGCGTGGCAGGCGCGGTTGGTCCAGGACCGGATCTCTCCCGGCTGGTCGGCGGCCAGCACCAGGACGTCGAACCGGGCGGCCAGCTCGACCAGGGACCGTGACCCGGTGACGGTCAGCGCCTCGCCGGTGATGGCGATGTCGGAGTTGTGTTCGCGCAACCGGCGCACGGCCACGTCGACCTTCCGCTCGCCGACGTCCTGCTCGGTGTAGAGCACCTGGCGGCTCAGGTTCGACAGCTCGACCAGATCCGGTTCCACGCAGTGCAGTTCGCCGACACCGGACATGGCGAGGCTCAGCGCGGCGGTGCTGCCGGTGCCGCCGACGCCGACCACGGCGACCCTGGCCTGGCGCAGCAGCAGTTGGGTGTCCCAGCTCGATCGCTGGGGTCGGCGCGCCATCCACCGCCACAGTGCGCGGCAGCGGCTGTAGCGCTCCTGTTCCCTGGCGGTCAACGTTGTCGGCACAGGCTCGTCGGCGTTCTCGACGAACCCCGCCATGGTCAGCGCTTCGAGATCGCGGAGGGTCTCGGCGCGAATCTCGGCCGCCGGGGCGTCCGGGAACCGGTGGACCAGCTCGGCGACGACCTGGTCCACCGTCCGCGTGCCGTCGAGGGTTTCCAGCAGCGCCCACACCCACCCGTCCGGGTCCCAGATCCGTGCCCGGATGCCGGGGACGTTCCCGCCGATCTGGACCTGGTCCTCGCCGTGCCGCACGGGCCGATGTGCCAACTTGATCATTGGGCGAAACATGGAAATCTCCTCATCCTACGGTCTTACCGAAAACTACGCGTCGTCGTTCTCCTTGGTGCAGAACATCATCCGACGGTCGGACTCGATGAACTCGATCATCGCGGGCCACCTCCCCCCAACTCGGTTGCCGGCCTGCGGTGGCCGACGGTATCCAGCATCTCCCGGCGGGTAGGACGAATCCGGGACAGTGACCAGGACAGAATCCCGACACCGTTCGACCAACTGGATGAACGCCCGTCCACGCCGGTCGCCGGCGGAGAGGACAGGAAGCGGACACTGCGCGGACATTGCCTGGACATTGCTGGCCGGTCGACGCGCACATCGATGATCGAATTACCCGTACGGTAACGGAACGATTTCGAAAGGTCGGTGCGCTGGGTCGTTTCCAGGAAGTGACCGCACACTCACTCCTTGTTGGGGAATGGGTTCCAGCGAAGGGTTGCGCTGGTGGAACACAGATTCTGCATTCTCGGGCCAACAGCGTTACGCATTCGAGACAATCCGAACGGCGATTGGCCACATGCCAAACCGCGGGGGATCCTCGCGGTGCTGTTGCTGCACCCAGGCCAGGCGATGTCGTTCGAGTCGATCACCCGATGGGTATGGCCACCGGATGATGGACCAGTGAACCCGGATACGTTCCAACGCTATGTCGGGCACGTCCGGAAGGGTCTGCGGCAACTGGATCCGGAGCTGGACGTACGCAACAAGAGCGGCACCCTGCGATTGGACGTCGACCGCGAGGAGATTGACTACTGGTGGTTGCAGGGAGCGGTCGAACGCGGCGGGGAACTACTCGAGGCCGGTGAATACGGGGACGCGTATCAGCTGCTGAGACAAGCTGGCCAGCTGTGGACCCCTCAGCCGTTCGCCGACCTGCATGGCGAGCCGGCCGAATATCGGCGGTGGCAGGCCGAGTCCGCTATCTGGGTGCCGGCCTACGATGTGCTGCTGCGTGCGCTCGACGGGCTCGGCAGGAGCCAGGATGTGTTGAACCGCCTGGATAATCTTCCGTTCGAGCACCGTGGGCACTATCGGCTGGCGGTGCAGCGGGTCAAGGCGCTCTACGCGGTTGGCCGGCAACGGGACGCGCTGAGCTACGTGCAGCAGGCACGGCACCACCTGTTGGAGAACGACGAGATCGACGCGGCGGACGAACTCCTTCGCCAGCACGACCTGATCCGCCAACACATCGACGCCGCTGCGCCGATTACGTTGTCCGGCAACGGATCCAGGCCCCCGAGTCGGCTGACGCCCGACCTGCTGCAGCAGGATGTCGACTTCGTCGGACGGGTCGACCTGCTCGAATCGTTGCGTGAGCTGACATCCGCGACCGACGAACCCGCCAGGGGCGTGGTGATCGTCCACGGACCGCCAGGTGTCGGCAAGACGGCCCTGGTGATCCACTGGGCACACCAGGTCCGGCACCGGTTCCCCGGCGGTGTGCTGTTCGCGAACCTCAGTGGCTTCTCTGACCGATCGGTCGTCGATCCGGTCCTGGTCGTCGACGACTTCCTGATCGCGCTGGGACACGCACCGGACCAGATGTCCAACCCGCGCGCCAAAGTGCTGCTGTTGAGCAGACTGCTGGCCGAGCGACCGACGCTGGTGATTCTGGACAACGTCCGGGACAACGAGCACGTCCGCGATCTCGTGCCGCGGATGGCCAACAGCCAGGTCATCGTCACCAGCCGGCTCAGGCTGACGACGTTGGGCACCACCGTCGGTGCGCGGCGCGTCGCGGTGGGCCGCATGACGGCGGCGGAAGCGGATGACCTGCTGTCGATCCAGTTGGGCGAGCAGCGACAGCTCGCCGCCGCCGACCGGGCCAGGCTCGTGGAGCGCTGCGGTGGTCTCCCGGTGGCGATCAGTGTCGCCACGGCGTACGCGGCGACCTGCCCGCCCGAGGCGATCATCGAGTTCGCCAGCCAGCTGACCGCGCGCCAGTTGGTCGTGGATCTCGGCGACCAGGACGGCACGGTCAACGTCGGTGGGTTGTTCGCGCAGTCCTACGACGCGCTGGACGAGCCGGCACGTCGGCTGTTCCGGCTGATCGGCCTGCATCCCGGTCCCGACATCGACATCGGCGCGCTCCGCGCCGGTGACGATCGTGGCGACCAGGAGACGTCGTGGAGCCTGGCCAAGTTGGTGGACGCGCATCTCGTCGAACAGCCGGCGCTCGGGAGATATCGACTGCACGACCTACTGGCCGAGTTCGCGCTGTTCTGCGCTGAGACAGAAGAATCCGCCGAGCACCGGCACGCGGCCGCCGAGCGCATGATCCGCTACTACGCGGCGACCGTCACCAACGCCGCAAAGGCGTCCTTTGCCGCCTATATTCCGCCGCCGGCAACAGTCGGGCTAAGTCTACGCTCGATCGAGTTCTCGACTCGTGCGCACGCGCAGTCCTGGTTCTATCAGGAACGACAGAATCTCATCGCAATCGTTGTCTATTCTGTGCACAACGGCCACTGTGGCTACACCTATCAACTGGGTGAGCCGGCCGCCACGTTCTGTGACAGAATGGGCGCGTATCGGGACAGCATGAGAATCAGAGGACTGATTCTCGAGGCAACCGCTGTCACCGGCGATCGCGAGGGTCGGACGTCGGCACTGATCGGTTTCGCGATGAACCAGTTGCATCTCGGAGAACTGGGTGGCGCGCGGCGTGATCTCGAGGTGGCGTTGCGAATCGCTACTGAAGATAATTTGATTCGGGGCAGGTCGGCCGCGCTGCATCATCTCGGTAGGCTGGAAATGCTGCGTGGAGACCCGGCGGCGGCGCTGAGGCTGTGGCGAAAGGGGCTGTCCATTGCTGATCAGAATGACGATGACGAAGGCAGGTGTTGGTACCAATGTCGAATTGGTGAGGCTTTGCGCGTAATCGACCGGCATGAGGAGTCGTATATCCAGCTGTCCGAGGCGCGGCGGATCGCTGAACGCATTGATGAGAATTCGGCGCACGCGGCCGTGCTTACCCAACTCGGACACCTGTTGATCGACACCGGCGATAGTTCCGGCGCGGCGATGCATCTAGGACATGCTCGCCGACTGGCGGAGGAAATACCGGACAAACCAGCAATCGCGCAGGCGTGTGTCGCGCTCGCGGAACTCGACTTTGCCCGAGGGCGAACGGGCAGCGGGCTGACCACGATCCGGCTCGCGCTCGATCTCTGCCGGCAATCGGGAAATCTGCCGGTTGAGGCGCAGGCGCTGGCCGTGTTGGGCGCGCTGCGCCATGCCAGCGGTGAGGTTGAGGCCGCCGTTTCGGCATGGCGGGGCGCGATCGACCTGTACCACCGCATGGGGAACCTGAGTCGCGTGGCCAGTCTGCACGATCGGGTTCGTGAGCTGTCGCCGAGCCAGGTCGTCATCCCGGAGGCTCGGCCGAGCGATGCCCAACTCGGATCATCCGAGACCGGTGAGCTGAACTACTGAGAGCATAATTTTGAACAGAAACTTCACCCCATCGGGTGAAGTTTCTGTTGTGGTACCTGGGTAACCGCCCGTCGGGTTCCTGTTTCGTCGCGATCCAGCCCGTAGTCAAGGTCAATAAGGCCTGGCTGCGGGCTTTTCTGTGGCGTTGTCGCCTGGTGATGACCTACCTGAACGTGGGGTATCGATCGTGTGTAGGGTGGCGATCTCGATCAAGAAAGGAGGGAAACAATGCGAAAGTGGATCGCGAGGATGAGCGTCTTGCTGAGCTCGGTTGTGACTGTTGCGGTCATGGGTGCCGCCACGGCCGCGGCGTCACATATGCCGTACAACTAGGAGGCTGCCAGGTGACGAGTGCCGAGTGGGAGTTGCCCACCACGGCTACCTTCTCGCGAACCGTTTCCGGAATCAATCGGCTAACCCGTTTTTCCGGTTCTTCGGCCAGCCGGTATCAGCTATCGCTGGTCCGGGTGGAACTCGGCTCCTCGTCCCCATAATCGCGCTGCTTGGCCTAGTCCTCCGCGCGCAGCACGCCGATTGTTGTGTCCTCCAGGCTGTCGAAGGCGCACACGAGATAGTCCCCGACCCTGGTCGCCTGGTCCGCGTTGGGCAGTTTCTCGGACGCGGCGGGATCCAGTTCCTGACCGGGCGTTGCCCGGTTCGCGTCGTGGATGGTGTGCAGTGTGGCCGGTCCCGGCGTGATGGCCAACGCGATCACGGCGTCATCGTCGGCGGCCAGCAGGCGTACCTCGGAGACGTCGGTCAACGCGTGTTGCCACGGCCGCCCGCCACCGCCGAGGGCCCGCGCGACCACGCCGTTACTGCGCTCCTGGTCGCCTCGGACCAGATACGGGGTCTCGTCGGTCATCAGCAGGTTCACCGGCGGGTGATTGGCGCTGCCAACGGTCCCGACCTGGTCGAGCGCGATCCCGCCGAGGTTCACCGCGTGTCCCAGGCCGTCCGGTGTCGTCTCGTGCAGATGTTCCAGGTCCCCGCCGCGGAAGCAGCCGACCAGCATCCAGTACCCGTCGGCCATCAGCGTCGAGGAGTCCAGCACGTTGGACAGCTCGCGGCAGCCCGGCAACTCGCCCACCAGCCGCCAGATCGGGCTGTCGGTGCTTCAGTGACACCAGCATCGACTCACCCGCCGCGCGTCAGTTCACGACCGCGAGTACGGCCGCCGGCTGGTCGGGCACCACCGGCTTGATCCCCAACCGCTGCGTGACCAGCCTGGCCACCAGCGGGATCCGGCTCGACCCGCCGACCAGACAGATCCCCGCCACCCCGGTACACCCCTGAGATCCCCTCTCCGGACGGCCGCCCGATCTCGACCCGCCGAGGATCGGGGCAGCTCGGCCGGATCAGCAAGGCGCCAACCACGACACGGACGACCGCGATTCACGTAGTGTGATGGGCCACAACACGCCATCCGGGGGTCAGCAGTCGTGGATGAGGTGGCTCGGCATAACGAGATGTCGGGGACGGCGCGCAATGTCGTGCAGGCGGCGCACATCGGGTCGGTCACGTTCGTCGAACCGTCGCCACGGCCGGTGGTGCCCGCGCAGGCCGATCCGCCGCCGTCGGCGTTCGTGAACCGGGACGACCAGCTTGCGTTGTTGCGCGAACGGGCAACGGCGGTGCGGCTGGCCCGGCCCGAGGTGGTCACGGTGCACGGCATGCAGGGCGTCGGCAAGACCGCGTTGCTGCGCCAGTTCGCGGCGACGGCGGGCGACCTGTTCCCGGACGGGGTGCTGTCGGTGACCTTCGGGCCCCAGGAGCGGGCGCCGGGGGAGGCGGCGGCGACGTTCCTGGTCGGCCTCGGTATGCCGGAGCAGCACATCCCGTCCACCACCGAGCGGCGGGTCGCGATGTACCGGTCGATGAGCGCCGGGTTGCGGTTGCTCGTCCTGCTCGACGACGTGACCGACGACGAACAGGTGTCGGCGCTGCTGCCGAACTCGCCGGGCAGCATGGTGCTCGCCGCCGGCAACCGGGTGTTCGAGGGGCTCTACGCCGACGGCGCGGTGCCGGTCCCGTTGCGTTCGCTGTCGGTCGAGCACGGTGTCCGGTTGCTTGACGCGATCTGTGGTGACCAGCGGATCGCTGAGGATCCCGAGAGCGCGCGCGCGTTGGTCGCCGCCTTCGACGGGCTGCCGTTGGCGATCGGGGTCGCCGGCGCCCGCCTGGCCGCGCACCGGTCGTGGCCGGTGGCCAGGTTGCTGGAGGAGGTCGGGGACGCCGACGGCCGGACGGTCAAGGCGAAGGTGTTCGCCACCTTCGACCTCGTCTACGGCGAACTGCGGGAACCGCTGCGCCGGCTCTACCGGTCGCTGGGCACCATGGTCGGTGTCCACTTCGGCATCGAGCTGCTCGCCGCGGCGAGCGCGCGGTCGGTCAGGGCGGCGCGGGCCGATGTGGACGACCTGGTTCAGGTTGGGCTCGTCGAGGAGGCCGGCCTGGACACCTTTCGCCTGCACCGGATGGTGCGGGAGCACGCGCTGCACCGGTCGGCCGACGAGGACGACCTCGAGGTGCGCCGCGGCTGGCGCCGGCGGGCGGTGCGGTGGTGGCTGTTCGGCGCGATGGCCGCCGACCTGGCGGCCGACCCCGATCGGCTGCGGGTGCCCGATGCGGAGTCGGTGCGGGGTGAGCGGCCGGCCGGGGTGTCGGCGGCCGCGGGCGTCGACTGGCTCGACCGCGAACACGCCAACCTCCTGGCCGCCATGGAAGCGGCCGAGGAGGAGGGCTGGCATGCCGAGGTGTGCCGGTTGTTCGAGGCGCTGTTCGCGCTCTACAAGACCCGCAAACCGCTCTCGTCCTGGGTGCGGGCCGGCACCATCGCCGTGCGGTCGGCGTCCATGACCGGGCACGCCGAGACCGAGTCGCGGTGCCGTTGCCTGCTGGCGAAGGCCTATCAGGAGCTGGAACGCTTCGACGAGGCACACGCCGAGCTGACCATCGCCCGGCGGTTGGTGGCCGACGGAGCGGAGCGGTTCGCCGCCGCCACCTACGACTTCACCGGCAACCTGTACCTGCGACAGGGCGACGCCGCCGTCGCGTTGGGCTGGTTCCAGCGGGCGCTCGCGGTCAACCGCCGGCTCGGTCTGGTGCGTGGCACGGCGTTGCAGAGCATGCTCGTCGGCCGGGCGCTCGGTCGGCTCGATCGGTTCGACGAGGCGTTGGACATGTTCGCCGCCGCCCGGGATCTCG
Organism: Actinophytocola sediminis; assembly: GCF_054779715.1. NCBI lineage: Bacteria > Bacillati > Actinomycetota > Actinomycetes > Pseudonocardiales > Pseudonocardiaceae > Actinophytocola > Actinophytocola sediminis. The sequence continues at coordinate 37,096 of NZ_BAAGXS010000104.1, forward strand.
TCACCGGCGGATCGGCGGCCGTGCTGTTGCCCAAGATCCTCGCGGCCACCGGCGCCGTGCTCGCCCGCGCGGGCCGCGCAGCCGAGGCCGACCGCGCCCTGCTGGCCGCGGTGGACCTCGCCGTCGACCACGGCACCACCGCGGACGCGGTCGACGCGCTGATCACCCTCGCCGACCTCGGCGGCGCCGACGCGGCCGAACACCGGGCCCGCGCGGTCCAACTCCTCGAACGAATGGGCAGCCCCCTGGCGGCCAAGGTGATCACCGCCTGACCCCCCAGAAGGCCAACCGCCTTGAATGCCTCATTCAGGACGTTGACCGTCGCCAATGCCTCATTCAGGGCATGCTGGTCAGCGGGGGTGCAGGTGGACCGTGGTGGTGGTGCCGGCGGTGATGTCGAGGCGTCGCAACCGGTCCAGCGCCACGCCGTGCACCGCGCAGCACCACACCGCCGAGCCGACCACCGCGGCGTTCGTCGTGCCCACCGCGAGCAGCTCGCGGCCGTCGCGCAGCACCACGAGCAGTGCGCGGTCCCGGATCGCGGTGACCACCACCCGGACCGCCGGCAGCCGGTCGAGGGTGCCGGTCGCCCACGCGTGGGCGAGCGCGACCGAGGGGTGCTGGCCGTCGCGCCACACGACCGCCGCGCGCTCGGTCCAGCCGGGGTCGAGTTCGGCGTCGTTCGCGGCCAGGTGGCGGGGGTGGGGCTGGTCCTCGTCGTAGGTGACCGCCGGGAACCGGTGCAGGGTGACCTCGGCCAGGTCCGCCCTCGGCTGACCCACCCGCGAGCGCACCGCGTACACCGTCGGGGTCACCGCCGTGAGCTCGGGCACGGGTACCGGGCGCAGCCGCACGGGCAGCGGGGGCGGGGTCAGCGGCAACGTCCCGTAGAGCAGGCCGCGCAGCCGTTCGAGGGACCGCCCCTGGTGGGCGAACAGCGTTTCCACGATGTCGGGCACCGCGACGTCCTGGCTGGCGGCGAAGGCGATCTGGTCGCGCAGCGAGGTGTCCCGCCGCAGCCGGGGCAGCCGCTGGCGGAGCAGGTCGCCGGGTGAGCCGGGCACGACCTCCGGCCCGCCGTCCTCGGCGAGCAGCACCGACACGCCCGCGCCCGCCGCGTAACTGGTGAGCGAGCCGTGATCGGAGACGACCAGGTCGGCGGCGATCAGGGCGGCGCGCCAGCCGTCGTCGGGCGGGACGAGCACCAGCCCGGCGTCCAGCGCGGGCCGCAACCAGGCCTGGACCTGGCGCGCGCCGTGCCTGGACCACACGTTGGGGTGCAGCACCAGCGCGGTGCGGTAGTGGTCGGCGTCCAGCTCGGCGACCACCCTGGCCGGCAGGTCGGGCTGCCGGCCGAACAGTGAGTGCCGTCCCCAGGTGGAGCACAGCACCACCAGCTGTCGCCCGCGCGCGTCGAAGGCGGGCGAGTAGCGGTCGCGGCGCGGCGCGCTGAGCCGGATCCGGTCGAAACACGGGTCGCCGGCCACCACCACCCTTGGCAACAGCCGAGGTTCCACGGCGCGCACCACGTCCAGTTGGCTCGGGTGGCTGACCACGATCCTGTTCGGCACGATCCGGTCGTCGCGCACCAGCGTCGATCGCCGCAGCCCGGACACCGCGCCCCGCTCGTGCGCGGCGAACCGCTGGTAGCCGACGCCGTGGGGGAACAGCACCAGCCGCGTCGTCAGCCGGTGCAGGTCACCGTTGTCGCTCGCGGCCAACGCCAGGTCGAACGACCCGGCGACCGCCTCCTCCCAGGAGATCAGCCGGGCGCCCGCCGCGACCAACCGCGCCCCGAGCCCGACGGCGAACCGCGAACCGTGGTCCACGGTGAACACCAGCTGCACCCGGGTGTCCCCGTCGAACACCGGCAGGATGTCCAGCAACCGGTTGAGCGCGACCGGCGAACGCACGACCACGAGCACGGTCCGCACCGCCGCCACCGTCGCCCACCCCGACACCGGCACAGTCTAGGAACCGGCTCCCGGTCGCCGTCGCGTTCGTGGCGGTTGGGTAAGAATCGCGCCGCGCGGACCACTACCTGGTGAACCCACCGAACACGAGGGAAGGGGTGGTCGCGATCGATGCCGAGAACCGGCTCCGGCGGATGTACGACGAGAGCTATTTCCGCCTGCTGGGCTACGCACTCGGTTATCTGGACCGGGCGAGCGCCGAGGAGATCGTCAGCGAGACGTTCCTGATCGCGTGGCGTCGGTTGGCGGACGCGCCGTCCAGGGAACTGCCATGGTTGTTCGGCATCGCACGGAACCTGATCCGCGAGCGGCACCGGGCAGACCAGCGGCTGCGCACGTTGTGCGCCGAACTCGGCGCGCTGGCCGGGGACACCGTCGACGACATCGCCGAGGACGTCGCCGAGCGGGCGACGGCGTTGCGGGCGTTGGCGGAGCTGACCGACGACGACCGCGAGTTACTCACCCTGCTGGCCTGGCATGGGCTGACCAACCGGGAGGCGGCCGCGGTCCTCGGCTGCCGGCCGGCGACCCTGCTGGTCCGGCTGCACCGAGCGCGCCGCCGGCTGCTGGCGGCCATGCCCCCGCCGGCCATGCCCCCGCCGGCCAAGGCCCACGAGCGCCGACCAGACGAACTGACCCAGGAGATCCTGTGAACGCACGCACCAGGCGGGACCCGCTCGCGGGCACCAGGCCGCCGTTCCTGCCCAACCCCGACGACCCGCACGACCCCGCTCGCCGCGAACGGGACCTGCGCGCCATCCTCGACCAGCCCCAGCAGGTGGCGACCACCCGGCGAGTGGGCACCCGCCGCCTGCCGGTGGCCACTCTGGCGACGGCCGGTGTGCTCGTGGCGGCGATGATCTTCGCGTTGACCACCGCCGCCGACGATCCGGGCCCGGTCAGGACACCCCAGCAGGTACTGCTGGCCGTCGCCGACGCCGCGGCGAAGGAGGCGACCCCGGCACCCGGCCGCTACTGGCATGTCCGCAGGCACGTCACGGACATCAACCTGATGTGGCCGGGTAAGGACCACGACGAGTACCTGGTGACCACCGAGAGCGACGCGGCGTCGTGGGTCTCGCGCACCGGGGCCGAGCTGAGCGTCACCGTCGACCAACTCGGTCTCACCACCCGCGCGCTGACCGACCGGGACCAGGCCGAGTGGGACCGGGCAGGCAACCCGGTGGGCATCCCGGACGCGTCACCGGCGCCGGACGCGCCACCGGCGCCGCCGATGCCGTCCACCGTGCCGCCGTCCGCGATCTGGATGGCCGGCGAGCAGACCCACGCCATCGGTGGCGTACAGACACCGGTCAGCGAGGTGCTCACGCTGCCGACCGATCCGGCACGGTTGCGGGCACTGCTGCTGGACCGGTTCCACACCCAGCCGCCGACAGGTGGCCCTACCGACGAGACCGAGTGGCTCATGTGGGAGGCCGACACCCTGCTCAGCGGCACCGTGCCGACGACGCCGGGGACCAGGGCCGCCGCCTACCGGATGCTCGCCGACCTGCCCGGGTTCCGCGTCATGGACGGCGGTGAGCTGCCAGACGGGTCGGTCGGTGTCGCCCGTGCGGTGCGCATGGGCTGGAGCTACACCGTGGAGAACGCCCTGCTCGAGTGGCAGGTGGTCATCGACCCGGACACCGGTTCGCTGCGGGAGTGGCGCCTGGTGCTGCTCGAGCCGGGCAGCGAGCGGCGGCGGCTGCCGGTCGGCACCGTGGTCCACGCCGAGACCGTCGAACAGGTCGGCTGGGTGGACGCCGACCCGGTGCTGCCCGCCGGGACCGACGAGTTCGGTTACGGCACAGGGAAGTGAGCGCCGGACCCGGCACCAGGTGTGCGGTGCCGGGTCCGGGGTACCCTCCGCGGATGGTGACCGACAAGGGGTGGCCCAGCCTGCGGGTCGATGACTGGACGGCGACCAGGGACACCCTGCACATGTGGACCCAGATCGTCGGCAAGGTCCGGCTCCAGTACGCGCCGCTGGTGAACCACTGGTGGCAGGTCACGCTCTACGTCACCGCCCGGGGCCTGACGACCTCGGCGATCCCGCACGGGACGGGCTCCTTCGACCTGGAGTTCGACTTCGTCGAGCACCGGCTCGGCATCCGGCACAGCGACGGCGCCAGCCGCGACGTGCCGCTGGTGCCGATGTCGGTGGCCGACTTCTACGCCAGGACGGTGGCGGCGCTGGCCGAGCTGGGGATCGAGGCCGCGATCACGCCGCGCCCGAACGAGGTCGAGCCGGCGATCCCGTTCGCCGAGGACCACGAGCACCGCTCCTACGACTCGGCCGCCGCGGGGCTGTTCTGGCGGCAGTTGCTGCAGGCCAACCGGGTGCTGGGGGAGTTCCGGTCGAGTTACGCCGGCAAGGTCAGCCCGGTGCACTTCTTCTGGGGCGCCATGGACCTGGCGTGCACCCGGTTCTCCGGCAGGCCGGCGCCTGCCCATCCCGGCGGCGCGCCCAACTGCGGCGACTGGGTCATGGTGGAGGGCTACTCGCGGGAGCTGAGCAGCTGTGGCTTCTGGCCGGGCGGCGGCGACGAGGGCGCGTTCTACGCCTACGCCTACCCCGAGCCGGCGGGGTTCGCCGACCATCAGGTCGCCCCCGACGCCGCCGCCTACAGCAAGGAGAACGGCCAGTTCCTGCTGCCCTACGAGGCGGTGCGCACCGCGGCGAACCCCGACCGCGAGCTGCTGCGGTTCCTGCAGACCACCTACGCGGCCGCCGCCGACCACGGTGGCTGGGACCGCGCCGCGCTGGAGGTCGACCCGGCACGCTGGCACGGCCAGCGCCGGTAGCCGAACGCTCAGGCGTCGGGGTCGTGGAGCAGCACGCTCAACGCGGCCTCGCGCTGGAGGATGTTCGCCGGGCGCATGGGACTGTCCTGCGGCTCGCCGAGCACATCGGCCCGCCGGTTCAGTTCGGCCAGGTAGTCCTGGTCGACGGCGGTCCGGAAGGAGATGGGCTCGCGCAACAGCACGTCGCGGCGTCCGAGGTACAGGTAGCCGTCGACGCCCGGGTAGCCGAGCGCGCCGGGAGGCGCCTCGTGGCCGTCGAGCGGGAAGTGGTCCGGGGTCAGCTCGCCCAGCCAGGTCTCCCTGATCGGCAGCAGCGCCGGCACCTTCCAGGACGCCAGCCGCGCCTCCAGCCGGTCGTTGTCCTTCTCGAACCGGCGGTGGTAGGCGACCACGTAGGTCACGCCGGGATAGTCCTGCTCGTAGAGCCAGACCGCGCTGCGGTGCTCTCCCCGAGTGAGGTGGCGCAGTCCGAACAGCAGCAGTGCCGTGCGGTTCTTCGCCAGCACCTCGGTCTTCACCACGTCGGCGATGTGTGGCTCCCGATCCAGGAACGGCTCGATGTCCGCCGGCCGGTGCACCGTCGACCAGTCGACCGGCGGATCGGCCGCGAGCACCCGGAGCCTGTCCGCCGCCGGCAGCCTGTCGTTGACCCGGCGGACGAAGGGGATCAGCCGCTCGTAGAAGCTGGAGTAGCCGCAGGAGATCTGGGTGGTGTCCCGCCAGACCTTCGCCACCTCGGCCAGCGGCACGTCCTCGCCACGGACGTAGCGGTCCAGGATCGGTTGGTGGAGCGCGTTTCCGCATTCGATGACGATGTCGTCGACCGTGTCGGGAAAGCGTCGGCTACCGATCAGGTCGACCACGAAGTCGCCGACGACCGGGCTCATCAACCCGACGATCCGGTGGTCGTCGAACGCGGACAGCAGCGCCTGGCGCCCGTCGGTCGGTGGTGGCGGCTGTTCGGCGACCGGCGGACTCCCGCACGCGAGCGCGCCGGTGGCGACCATCCCCGCGACCGCGGCCACCACCGCGGGCCGGACCAGCTTTCTGATTGTTCGCATCGGCAGAAGCTATGGCCGGGAGCCGGTCGCGGTCGTCCCGCCGCGGAGCGGTCCCCGCGTCCCCCACGCGAGGGACGCCTGGCGTTACCCGGGTTTCCTGACCAGCAGCTGGCCACCGTGGAACTGCCGCTCGTCGGGCAACGGCTCCCGCCGCAGCCGGCCGACCTCGACGAAACCGGCCTGGCCCAACAGGTCCATCAGGGTGTCGGGCGACCACCGGTAGGCGAGGGTGACCTTGTGGTCGAACTCCGTCGGCCGGGGATCGTCACCGGCGAAGAACCCGAGCAGCAGGTGGCCGCCCGGCGCGAGCACCCGCTGGAACTCGGCGAACACCACCGGCAGGTCCGCCGGCGGGAGGTGGATGATCGAGTAGTGCGCGAGCACCCCGCCGAGCATGCCGTCCTCGAGGTCCAGCGCGCGCATCGTGCCCTGGTCGAACCGCAGGTCCGGGTGCGCCTGGCGGGCGATGGCGATCATCTCGGGGGACAGGTCGATGCCGAAGGCGGGCCGCCCGAGCGCGTTCAGGTGTGCGGTCAGATGTCCCGGGCCACAGCCGATGTCGGCGACCGGGCCGGCGTCGTGCTGCCCGACCAGGTCGGCGAACGCCGCCAGCAGCGCGCGTTCCAGCGGCATGGAGTCGAGGATGCCGCTGAACATCTCGGCGTACAGGCTGGCGACGGCGTCGTAGGCCGCTCCGGTGTCCGGTGTGGTGGAGGATTGGGTCACGGCGGCGACCATACCGCTGCCGGCGGGTCGGCCAGACCCGCGTAGCGGTGCGCGACGCCGCCGGGGAGCAGGTACTCGGTCAGCGGGTTGCCGGTGCGCCGGGACGGCAACCCCATGTCGTGCATGAGCTCGTCCGCGCAGTGGATGTCGTAGGGGCCGAAGTCGTAGCCACCGGTGCCCGGCAGCACCCGCTCCTGCCAGGCTAGGCGAGTGTCGATGGCCGCCAGCATCTCCCGCTCGCCGGGGTCGGCGCGCAGGGTCCCCAGGAAGTGTCTGGCCAGCCAGTGCGCGGTGAGCTCGACACCCATGATGTTGTTGAAGATCTGCCGGAAACCGACGAACCCCAACCGGTCGACGCCGGGTGCCACGATGCCCCGGTAGAGCCGCAGCCGCCCGGCGGAGTCGTGCACCCGCACCGAGGAGTCCAGGAACGGGAAGACCCGGCGGTGCCCGGTGGCGAACACGACGACCTCGGCGGCCACCTGCTCACCACTGGCCAGGCGGAGCCCGGTGTCGGTGTAGGCCTCGATCGCGTCGACCTTGACGGTGGCCTCGCCTCGGCGAACGGCCCGCACATAGCCGCGCGGCATGACGCCGGCGTGGGCCAGGTGGAAGGGCAGCGGCCGCGCCGGCCGTAACCGCCTTGGCAGCCGGTAGAACCCGGTGGAGATCAGCATGTCGCGGGTGATCAGCCACCACAGCGCGCGTTTGACCCGATCGTCGACGCGGTCGATCGGCCGGACACACGCCGGATCGTGGTAGCGGGGGAGCAGCGCCTCACCGAGCCGGGAGAACAGGATCCACTTGTAGCCGACCAGACCGAGCAGCAGCCGTTCCGGGATCATCCAGTTCACCCCGCGCTGCACGAGCGTGGCCGAGCTCGCCTCCCTGGCGGCCCGGGTGACCAGGTCCAGCGCGGACTTGCCGCCACCCACCACGACCACCCGTCTGCCGGCCAGCGACCCGGCCCGCACCTCGTTGGAGTGCAGCACGGTGCCGCCGAACGCCGCCCGCCCCGGCAGGTCCGGCAGCTGGACATGGTGATGCGCCCCGCTGGCGATGGCGACGTAGTCGAAGGTGTCGTGCCGGACCTGGTCGCCCCCGACCGGCCGGGACTCGACCGACCAGCCGGCCGCGCCGACCCGCCCGGGCCCGTCCACGGGGCGCACCGACACCACCTCGGTGCTCGGCCGGAGGCGGTCCAGCACGCCGAAGGCGCGGGCGTAGTCCTCCAGGTAGCGCTGGCTGTCCGGCGCGCTGGCGAAGTGCAACCGGTTGGGCAGGTCGGCGAACTCGAAGAGGCGGCGGGCGGCCTGGTTGGCCAGCCCGTCGTAGCACCCCCTCGGCGACCAGGTCCCGCCGACCCGCTCGTACTTGTCGAAGACCGTGACGTCGAAACCGCTGCGCAGCAACACCTTGGCGGTCACGATGCCCGCCGGCCCGGCCCCGATCACACCCGCTCGCACGGTCACCTCCTGCGCGCCGACCCCCTCATCATGCCCCGCCGACCCGCGAACCGGCGAGCGCCGGTTCGCGGGCGGGCCGTCGGCGCGGTACTGGACCGTCCCTTCCGGACTGTCCACACAGGGTCAGACCACGGCGCGGTCGACTGGGCCGTTCGGCCGCGGCCCGCCCCGGTGTGCGGCCAAACGGCGGTGTCCTCGGGCGTCGAGTCCGGACTACTCTGGTCGTCCGCTGGACCGGGGGGATTCATTTTCCATGAATTCAAGAGGACGTTTGTTCTCTTCTGCGCGCGCGTTTCGCGGGCACTGCCGAAATTCCGGTTCGGCCGATCACAGGTGTATTTACCGGAGGTCATGCTTAATGAACGTACGAAGAACGTTGGTGTTGCTCGCCACGACGGCGGCCGCCATGACCATGGGTAGCCAGGCGCTGGCCGCGCCCGCGGGCCCGGCCGAGCCGGATCGCGGCGAGCGGCGCACGGTCGACCTCGACCTGTCCGCCGCGGGCGAGGCCCGCGCGGCCGCCGCGGACGGCTCGCTGTTCACCCCGACCTCGCCGGTGCGGGTGCTGGACACCCGCTCGGGTATCGGCCTGCCGTCGCCGGGCGCGGTTCCCCCGCGCGGCACGGTGACCCTCGACCTGTCCACCCGGGTGCCGGCCGGCACGTGGGCGGTCGTGCTCAACCTGACCGGGGTGGCGCCGACCAGCTCCTCGTTCGTGACGGTGTGGCCGTCGGAGGAAGCCCAGCCGACCGTGTCGAACCTGAACCTCGCGGCCAACGAGATCCGGGCCAACGCGGTGACCGTCGCACTCGGCCCGAGTCGCACGCTGAACCTGTACAACCACAACGGCACCATCAACCTGGTCGCCGACCTGGCCGGCTACTACGCGCCGGAGGGTCAGGCGCTGTACAACGCCCACGGCCCGGCGCGTGTGCTGGACACCAGGAACGGCCGCGGCCCGATCCCCGCCGGTGGCAGCATCGTCGTGGACACCAGCACGCTGGTGCCCTCCACCGGGGTGAAGGCGCTCACGCTCAACCTGACCGTGGTGAACCCGACCGCGACCACGTTCCTCACCGCGTACCCGACCAACGTCGCCCGGCCGAACGCGTCGAGCATCAACGCCACTCGTGGCAGGGTGACGGCCAACCAGGTGACCGTCGCGGTTGGGGCGGACAAGGACATCCGGCTGTACAACAACAGCGGCAGCGCGCACGTGATCGTCGACGTCGTCGGCAACTACGACACCGGCTTCGGCGACGCGTTCTACCCGGTCAACCCGACGCGGCTGGTGGACACCCGCGCGGACGGCGGCGGCCCGCTGCAGGGTGGTTTCTACTACCCGTGGGCCATCGCCGAGGACCCGGAGTCGCCGGACGCGACCATCTCCGCCATGGTGATGAACGTGACCGGCACGGGCGGCACCGCCGCCACGTACCTGACGCTGTTCCCGAGCGGGTCGCCGGTGCCCAGCGCGTCGACGATCAACCTGTCCATCGGGCAGAGCGCGTCGAACCTGGCGACCACGAGCCTGGGGTGGGACTCCGATGACATCGGGCCCTACTACGGGTTCAACGTGTACAACCACGCCGGCCGGATCCACGTGATCCTGGACTGGGCGGGCTTCTTCGCCCCACCGGTGCTCTGAGGTGACGCCGGGTGTCCTGGAGCGGTCGGCCAGGACACCCGGCTCTCGGGCTCAGCCGTCGTAGGTCGCCTGCCTGACGGCGAACACGTTGCGGTTGCCGGCCCCTTCCTGCAGGGTCCACAGCATGTCGGCCTCGGTCTCGTCCTCCCAGTAGGAGATGCTCTCGCCGTAGCTGACCCAGGAGTAGGTCGTCGGCCCGGCGGCCGGCGTCCAGTAGTAGAGCTGTTTGGCGCCCGAGGAGTAGTACCACCAGCGCCCGTTGTGCGACGCCACCCCGTTGAGCTTGTACCAGGGCAGTTGCAGTGCCTGGCTGGCCGTGGTCGACGCGGCGAAGGTGGTCGCGCCCGCGGCGAACGGGTAGCGGATCGCCCGTGGCGCGCGGTTGGGGTAGGACGTGCAGCCGGACTGGCAGGTGTACTCGGTCATCACCATCGACTTGCTCGCCCGGTCGAGGGAGATCGTCGACCACGCGAGCTTGGTGCCCGACGTGGTGTTCGAGGTGATCGTGCCGACCTGGGGCAGCACGTAGGCGTAGTTGTGCGCGTAGTAGGTGCCGTTGGGCTGGCGGCCGATCTGGTCGGCGCCGCCCCCGGTGTTGGTCCTGAGGATCTTGCGCATGTCGAAGACCCGCATGCCCCGGCCGGTGTCCGCGACGTAGAGGTAGTGGCCGTACCAGGAGACACCGCCAGCGTGGATCGGGATGTCCCTGAAGTCGGGCGTGGCCGCGGTCCCGGTGGGCTCGACGAGCAGGATCTTGCGGTACTTGTTGGGATAGGTCGCGTCCCAGTCGACCAGGGTGATCCGGCTGCGCTCCTGGCTGCCGCCGCAGGCGTCCCTGGTGTACCAGCTGACCAGCACGAGCTGGTGGCCGTCGTAGTTGCCGCTGTCGGCCGTGCCGACCGCGTCGCGGCTGGTCGTGATGCCCTGCGGGTAGCTCTTGCAGTCGGAGTTGTCCGCGCTGTCGAACCGGAAACCGCCGACCAGGCCGCCGATCGAGAACGACGACGGCAGCGATGTCCTGGTGTGGTTCGCGTTGTCCATCACCGTGTGCACGGCGGCGGTGCCCAGTGTCGAGATCAGTGCCGAGTTGACGGCGTCGAACTGGTTGTAGTTCGCGCTGAGCGTGTATTCGCTGGTGGGTAGTGGTGTTGGCCCGGCAGCGGCGTGCGCGACGCTGGCCGAGCCGGGAGCGGCGAGCAGACCGGCGACGAGGGCACCGGTCGCGAGCGCACCGGCGGTGAGACGGCGGCGTACTGACATGGACGACCCCTTGGTCGGAAAATAACACGTTCCACTTCATGGTAGTGAAGAGGTGGCCGTCCGATCAACACCGACGTGCGCCCCCGCCGCGCCCTGAAATACCGGCCGGTTGGGCGCTGGCTGAAATCTAATTCGGAAATTCCCGAAAACCGGACAGAAAAATACTGCCTCCGGCGGTGCGGTCGATATCATTGGCCGGAAGCGTAACGATGGACAAACCGGATGCGACCTGACGACCGAACGGTTCAGGCGGAGGGGACGTCGTGGCGGATGGTGGTGTGCTCGCGATCTGGCGCCGGTTCCGGTCCGGCGGGTGGCGCCAGGTCGTGGTCGTCGCGCTCATCGCCGGCTGGCTGGCGGCCATCGGCTGGTTGGTCCGGCCCGCGTTCGTCACCTCCCAGGACACCCGGGACGCGCGCGACGTCTTCTGCCTGCAGCCAACGGAACGTGGCGCGCTGGCCGACGCCGCCGTCGCGCTTGGGGTGGCCAGGTCGGGCAGCGCGGCGGACCAGATCCTCGTCGGCGACGCCTCGGTGCCGATCCTGCGGTGGCGTGACCAGTGGCCGGACGACTTCGTCGCCGCCTGCGACGCGTTGTCAGCGGTCCGCGGCAAGTCCACCGTTCCAGGAGAAGGGGTGAACACCGTCGTCCTGCCGTTGTTCAGCGTCGTGCTCACCTCGGCGTTGGCCTTCGCCGCCACCCGGTGGCAGCACCGGGCCACCCGTGGGCAGGCCGACGCCGGGGAACTGCGCGCGGCGGTCACCGCCTACGGCCACGCCGCCAACGCGCTGCTCGACAGCAGGCTCTCCTTTCCCGCCGACGAGCCGACCACCGACCTGGACGCGGCTCGCGCCACGCTCGTCGGCCGACTCAACGGGATCGTCGGGCGGAAACAGGCCTGGACCGCCGTGCGGGAGGTGCTGACCAAGCTGCGGGACGGCGAGTTGGGCACGTCTCTGGACGCCGACCTGCAGGCGCTGCGGGACACGGCCACCCGCCAGCAGCGGATCACCGAACTGCGCGCCCAGGTCCGGGAGGTCGCCGAGATCGGTTTCCTCGTGGCCGACGCGCTCGCCGAGCCGGGCACCGCCGACCGGCGGCTGATCAGGGACGGGTCGTCGTGAGCGCGCCATCGGAGAAGATCAACCCGTTCCTCATCCCCGGGCGGGAGCACGCGCCGAGGAGCGCGTTGCGCCCGTGGCGGGATTCGACGCACAAGGATCTCTACGTCAAGGTCGACAACTACGGGCCGGCCTTCGACCACTTCCAGGACCAGTTCACGAAACCGGACGCGCTCAAGGAGAGTTCCCGGCTGGTGCTCGTCGCCGGGGAGTCCGGCTGCGGGAAGTCCGCGTTGCGCAACCACTGCGCGTTCTGGCTCAACCAACAGTTGCCCGAGCACGGCCTCACGGGCGAGGTCATCGACCTGACCCGCGAGATCGACTTCACCAACCGGGAAAACCAGATCATCGACAACAACAAGCGGATCGCGCACGTCTGCAACCAGCTCGTGCCGAAGCTGGCGCAGGAGAATCTCATCGACTCCGTGGCCAGGGACGAGCTGCTGAACGCCAAAGCGCCCAGCCAGGTCTACGCGGACCTGGCGGTCGCGCTGGACCGCAAGTGCGGGCCCGACGTCGTGTTGATCCTCCTGCTGCCGGCGGCCGACCACCATGGTGAGGTCGAGCAGTATGCCGGCATGCGCGGTGCCCGTGTGGTGTTCTTCGCCGAGTTGGCCTATGCCCGCGCCTTCCAGTTCGGCTCCGTCGGCGGCGGCAACGATGACGAGGCGCCCCCGGTGGTGATGACGGTCGGCACGCTGAGTGCTGAGGACATCGAGTTGTTCATCGACACCCGCTACGAGCAGCGGGCGGACGACGGCGTGTTCCCCCGTTTGGACGACGCCGTCCGGCAGCGACTGATGTCCACCGAGAGAATGTCCGTCGCGATGTTGCAGGAAATGCTGGCCGGCTTGTACAGCCATGTCCGCACGGTCTCCGCCGAGTATTCGAACGAGACGACGATCGGCTTGCTCGAGCTCGGCGACTACACCTACCACAAGACTCTTGGCCTGATGGGATGAGGCAATGACCGGAAATGGCGGCCGGTACGCTGGCAACCCGTTCTCGCCACTCGCCGTGGCCATCACCACGGACACGCTGTCGGCGGACCCCTCGATCGCGACCGGCGCGGTGCTCAGGGCCGAGATGCTGCTGCGGGAGTACCTCGCGGCGAAGACGCTCGTCGGCGCGGGCAACGTGCTCGCGGTGTCCGGGGAGCACGGCACCGGCAAGACCCACCTCGGCATGCGGCTGGTCCGGGTCGCGCTGGCGGCGGACCCACCGGCCAGCGCGATGTACCTCGACGTCGCCTCCGACCAGTTCACCGGGCTGTACCGCCGGTTCATCAAACAGCTCGGCCGCGACGGCGTGCGCGCGCGGGTCAACGACTTCTACGCCGACGTGGTCGCCGACTCGCTGGCCACCGGCATGACCATGGACATCGCCGAGCTGGTGCGGGACCGCAAGGTCGACCCGGACAAGGTGGTCGGCGGCTACCAGATGATGGAGAGCGCGCTGCTGCGCCAGGTCACCGAACGCCTGGTCGAGGAACTGAAGAGCATCACCGACAACGAGATCTACGGCACCGCGCTCACCCTGCTGCTGCGCCCCGGCTACGACGACGCGGTCTGGGACTGGCTCAACGGCAGCGCGCCGCACGCGGCGCTGGTGGAACGCGGGATCAACAACCGGATCGACGACGAGGTCTCCGCACTCGACGCGATGGGCGTGTTCGCGCTGCTGCACGGGCGCAAGGGCAGACGGTTCGTCCTGGTCGTCGACGAGATCGACAAGATCCTGACCGGCCGGACCATCGAGGCCCCGGTCAGCAAGGCGCTGCAACGCCTGCTGCAGGTGTTCCAACAGACCGGCGCCTTCCTCGTGCTCAGCGGCCTGCCCGAGTTCCGGCGCGCGCTCGACGAGGACGTCCATGAACGTCTCGGCGCGACCATCCTGATGCCGCCGCTGACCCCGGCCGACGTCGTCGACTTCATCGACCTGGCCCAGCGCAACGAGGCCGACCTGCCGACCGTCGAGTTCCAGACCGCCGCCATCGAGCGGATGGTGCGGCTGGTCAACGGCAACCCCAGGCAGATCATCAAGCTCTGTCACGCCATGTACCGCACGGCCGTCGAGCAGCGGCGGTCGGTGGACACCGTGCTGGTGGAGGAGGAGGTGCGCGGCCAGACCGAGAACGTGACCATCGAGGAGGTGTCCGACGCCGTCCGCGACCTGCTCGACCGGGCCAACATCCCCTTCCTCCGCAACCGCCACTTCGGCATCCGCGACTCCCGCGCGGACTTCTGGATCGAGACCGGTGCCGACTCCGGCTTCGCGATCCTGGTGGTGGACTCGGTGTTCACCGGCACCCAGACCGACCAGGTCGCCCGGCTGACCGCGGTGCGCTCGGTGCGCTCGACGGTCGAGGTGGTGCTGGTGGCGGCCAACGTCCTCGATCCGGACGCCGCCGCCGCGTTGGGCACCTACCTGGTCGACCCGCCGATGCTCTACGACCGGCGGTCGTTCGCCAGGACCCTCCAGCCGACGCTGCGCTCGCTGAGCAGGCGGTTCGCCGACCTCGGCGGGACCGACGCGCTGGCCGGGATCCGGGAGTGGCTGGTGCGCATCGACATGGACAACTCCACCACCCACCAGATGGTCGACCGGCTCGGCCGTGAGGTGGACCGGCTCAACGAGGACACCGCGGCCCAGCTGTCGACCCTGCGGGAGCGGGTGAACATCGTCAACCTGACCACCGCGGCCGACCCGGCCCGCGAGCGGACCGAACGCGGCTTCCCCGCCTCGGCGGCGCAGCTGTTCCGCGACGCGCTCGCCACCCTCGACCGGCTAGGCCATCCCGACGCGCTGTTCGACCAGGTCATCGGGCGGGCCGAGGACACAAGCGACCACTACCGCCGGGTCACCCAGATGCTCAACCGGCTGGCCGCCGCCGGCGTGTACGAGGCCGCCGGCACGATGTCGTTGCTGCGTCGCTGGATCGTGTCGTTCTCCAACGCGGCCGCCGGCTGGTACGTGCTCGAGGGCCACGAGGCGCGCGAACCCGGTTCGGCCCGCAGCCGGTTCGACGCGCTGTGCCGGACCTATGAGCGGGTGGCCGAGACCATGCCGCTCGGGCGGATCGCGCCGCTGGTCCGGTTGGTCGCCGACGGGGACACCCAGGGCTCGGTCGGCCGGATCGGCGACCAGCTGATCGCGCAGCGGGTCACCGAGTTCACCGAGCAGTTCCGGGCTCTTGGCGTGCGGGTACGGAGCGCGGTGTTGGCTGAGCTGTCGCGGCCGTGACCGCCCCGGCCGCCGCCGGTATGGGCGGTTGGTCCAGTTCCGCCCGCAGCTCCAGCCGGTTCACCAGCGCGTCGCCGGCACCGTAGAGCACGTTGGTCACCACGATCGCCAGCGCGATGACCGCGACCGCGCCCGGGAAATCGGGCTCCAGCACCAGCGCGAGCACGATCGCGGTCAGCCCGTTCTGCTGGCTGAACGCCAGGTAGAGCCGGTCGAACCGATCCCGGCCCCGCGACAGCAGCCACCCGGTCAGCAGCTGCGCGACGTAGGCGGCGACGCCGAGCACCACGCCCTTGCCGATCAGCCCCACGGTGATCAGGTCGGCGGTCCCGGCGAGCACCAACCCGAGCGCGGCCGTGGCGACCAGCAGCGCGCCGAACACGACGCCTGCCGCCGTGCGCCGCCACACCGCGTACGGCCGGAAGAACAGTCCGACCAGCGCGATCCCGAGCAGCAGCGACTGGGTCACCCCGAACGCCGCGTAGCCAAGCGCGAGCACGGCCACCACGACCTGCCCCGCCCTGGCCACGAACCCGCCGCCGGCCAGCCACGCCGACAGGCCGGTCTGCCGCGCGACCAACCACACCCCGAACGCGGCCCCCGCGAACAGGAAGTTCAGTGCCACGTCGGCGAGGAACGTGGTCTCCGGCGAGGCCGGGCCGGCGTCGACGCCGCCCAGCCGCAACGCGAACGTCGACAGGTACACGGTGAGCAACACGGTCACCGGGTCGTCGAACGCGGCCCACGCGTTGAGCACCGCGCGCGCCGACTCGGACATCCGGCGGCGCCGGGTCGCCGCGGCGACCGCGAGCGGGTCGATCTGGGCCACCGCGACCCCGAGCACGATGCTGGCCGGTTCGGGGAACAGCACCAGCATGACCGCGGCGATGAACACGACCTTGGCCAGCACCCCCAGCGTGAGCGCGAGCAGGACGGTCCGGCGGTTGCGCCACAGCTCGGGGAAGTCGATGTCGCGCGTGCTCCCGTACAGGCCGACGGCCAGCAGCGACAGGATGACGAAGTGGTAGGCCGGGGTCAGGTAGACGTCGTCGACCCGCAGCGCACTGCCGGCGAGCCAGCTGGCAGCCAGCACCGCGAGCAGTAACGCGCCTCTGCCGAGGGCCATTCGGCGTCCCCAAGTCCGATATCCGTGGCCGTAATTCTAGCGACCACGCCCCACGACAAAAAGCTCCGTTCGCCCCATTTCCACTCACTCGGCGGGGTGGAGTTTTCCGCATTCCTCGGCGAGTTCGGCCATGCGTAGATCCGTCTGCCGCACGCGCGTCTGGTTCAGGGTCACGCCGACCAGGTAGGTGCGGCTGGTGACCCGGAAGTAGTACACCGCACCCTGTTCGACGTCGAGCACCACCCGCTTGAGCGGTCCCCGCAGCATGCGCGCGCTGACCCTGGCCAGCCGGGAGCGGATCTCGGCCAACTGCCCACCGAGTTCCCGGTAGAACCCGCGTCGATATCTCGGGGTGACCGGCCCGGCGAAGAACAGGGCGAGCGTGCTGTGGTCGAAGATGTCGGCGAGGAACACGATCTCGTCGTCGACACAGCAGGCGACCAGGTGCAGGCCGTGGGGGTTGAGCGCGGCCAGACACGCCTGCTCGACCGTCGCCGGGATGGTGTCGTGGTGGGGGTCGGTGCGCGCGTCGATGTGCGCGTCGATGTGCGGCTCGATCCGGCGGCTGTCCTCGGTCGGCGTCGGCGTCGGCGCCGTGTCCGTCTCGTACCCGCCGACGTTCTGGCTCTGCAGGCCGACGTGCGTGCGCAGGCTCCTGACCAGGTCGGCCAGCGAGCGGTCGACGCTGTTCGACTCGTCGATGTAGTCGTGGGCCTCGGTGTAGCTGACCCCGACGACGAACTGGGCACGCACCACCGGGTCGCAGACGATCTCCGCGTCGTCGGTGCGCAGCACCGTGCGGATCAGCGCGCCGGTCTGTGCCTGGCGCAACCGGTCGTCGAGCGTCTCGAACTCCCCGCACAGCTGCCGGCCGAGCCGTTGCAGCCCCGGTCGCGCCGCGGTCACGGCGTGCCGTGGTGCGCGGTTCTCGTCCTCGAGGACGTCGAGGGTGAAGTCCAGGACCCGGTCGGTGTAGTACGCGAGGTGGTGCAGGTCGACCGTCCGCGCCATGGCGCTCTCGCAGACGTGCAACAGGGTCTGTTCCCGTTGGTCGTCGAGGTGGCCGCCGAGCTGTGCCGTGATGTCCGGAATCCGGCCTCCGGTCTCCGTCATGTCGGCCCCCTTGATTCGCTCGCACACTCGTTCATGGCATCGAGATGTCGAGGTCGATGGTGCGCACCGCGTCGGGGTCCCCGCCCTGGCCGAGATGGCCTGCGTTCGCCGAGGCGATGTCGCGGTAGTAGTGGCGGCCGGGCAGGAACTCCGCGCACGCCCGCGCGGCGTCGGCGGCGGCCGCGCGCCCGTCCTCCTGCCGGCCGGCGGCCGACAGCACCACGGCGTGGTTCACCTGCGCCGCCACGGTCAGCGGATGCGCCGGGCCGAGGTGCTCGTCGAGCACGTGCAGGGCCCGCGCACTCGGGTCGAGCCCGGCGCGCGGCTGGCCGGCGGCCATCAGCGCCACCGCCAGCATCGCCTGGCAGATCGCCGCGTCCGGGTGGCCCTCGGTGACGCCGGGCAGGCCGGCCAGCACCTCGAGGCACTCGGTGGTGGCGGTGACCGCGTAGTCGGCGTCGTCGACCGCGCGGTGCGCGTTGGCGTAGCTGAGCTTGCACGCGACGACCTGGAGGTGCTCGTCGCCGAACTCGTCGCGCAGCGCGACCAGCGCCTCGCCGTTGCGGCCCTTGGCCATCGTGGCGTCCCGCTCGGGTGCGAGCCGTTCGCTGATCGACCGCTGCCAGGTGACCACCGGGATGGCCAGCGGTATCGCCGGTCTGCTCGCCGACGCCAGCTCGTGTGCCCTGGTGAAGGTGGCGATGGAGTCGTTGAACAGGCCCATGGCCCGCTGGTAGACGCCGAGGTTGGCCAGCGAGTGCCAGTTGCGCGGCTCGTCCCGGCCGAACAGCCGGTCGCGCCGCGCGCAGTGCGCCTCGCCCTCCGCGTGGGCGGTGGCCAGGTCGCCGGCGTGGTAGCGGGACGTGGCGAGGTTGTTCTCGGCGGCGAGGGTGTGCGGGTGGTCCTCGCCGAACGCGGCCCGCAGCCCGTCGAGGGTCGCGATGTCCTCGTCCATCGCGTCCTCCAGCCGGCCCAGCCCGCGCAGGTCGGCGGCCATCCCGCGCGCGGTCAGCAGCGACCGGTAGTGGGCGCGGCCCTGGTGTCTGCGCTGCATGTTCAGCGCCCTGGTGCTCAGGTCGAGGGCGGTCTGGAACTGGCCGAGCGCGCGGTAGAGGTTGCCAAGGTGGCTGGCGAGCATGGACACGTACGGGTCGCGCTCGGAGTGCGCGGCCAGCCACCGGTCGTAGAGCTGCTGGGCCGGGCCGACCGCGACCTGCCAGACGTCCGGTTCGCTGGTGCGGAAGAGATACCTGGTCTGGTTGACCAGCCACTGGCGGACCTCGGGGTCGTCGCTGTCCAGCGCGCCGGTCGACATGACGTGCCGGTTCAGCTCGGCGTACCGGCTCATCGCGATCGGCTGGTCCTCCTCCTGCTCGGTCGGCGCGTAGTTGGCCAGTGCCCGCAGCACGTGTTCGCGCAGGCGCGGGGCGAACCCATCGGACAGCGAGTCCTCGAGTGCCCACCGGACGACTCGGTGCATGGCCAGCGTCGGCGTGCGCCCCCAGTCGACCCGGAACAGCCCGATCCGCGCGCCGTGGGCGAGCAGGATGTCGATCTCGGCGGCGTCCATCGTGAGTGGCGCGGCGTCCTGGCCGCCCACCCTGATCAGCTCCCGGCGGACCGCCTTGGACCGCAACAGCGTCAGGCGGGCGCCGTCTGGCGACAACAGCGCGCAGAACTGGGCGAGCAGGAGGGTCATCCGGCCGGTGGCGTCGAGGCTGAGGCTCCTGGCCACGACCGCGAGCACCCTGGCGACCGCGTTGGTCTCCGGCGGCAGCGTGGCGAGCTCGTCGAGGTAGTCGGTGACCACCTTGTGCGCCTCGGTCGTCGTGCTCTCCGGGTCCACCTCGCCGGTGCGGATCGCCTCGGTCAGCCAGGCGGCCGACAGGTCCATCGCGAGCGGGCTGTAGCCGACCGCGGCGGCGACCCGGTCGAGCACGGTGGTGTCGGTGAGCTGCGGCAGCCTGCCGGCGAGCAGCGCGGCGTAGTCGTCGACGGCCAGCGGCGGCACCGGGAAGTTCCCGTCGCGCGAGGAGGTGATGATCACGTGGCAGCGGCCGGGCGGCGGCAGCAGGTCGTGATAGCTGTCCGGGTCGTCGCCGTCGTCGAACACCAGCAGCCAGCGCGTGCTGACCAGGTCGGACCCGAGCAGCGCGAGCGGGCCGGGCACGTCCCCGTCGGTATGTCTGCGCAACTCACGGCCGAGTCCGATGATGGCGGCGAGCACGGCCTCCCGGTCGTGCGCGGAGATCCACCAGACGACGGCGTAGGCGTTGGCGTACCGGCTGGCGTACTCGCGGGCCAGCGCGGTCTTGCCGACGCCGGGGGCGCCGGTCAGCCGTACCGGGGAGCCGTCGCCGTGGAGCAGCCGGTCGCGCAACTGCTCGAGCTCGGCGCTCCGCCCGATGTGCGGGGTGTGCACCGGTGGGAGGTACACCAGGTCGGGTGGCTCGTCCGGGTGCCGCACGGTCAGCGGCGGGGCGTCCTCGCCCGCCGGGCGCAGCCCGAAGTACGCGTGCAGCCTGGCGACCGCGACCGACGCCTCCAGCCCGGCGAGCACCAGCGTCGGCGTGTCCGCCGGTGCTGGCGCCGACTCGCCAACGACGACCTGGGTGACCGACATCGCGCGTTCGGCCGCCTGCTCGTCGGTGGTTCCGGTGCCGACCAACACCAGTTCCGGGGGTGGCGAGTCGGCCAGCCAGGCCGCGTCCGCGCGCAGCGTGCCGACCTCCGCGCCGGTGGCCCGCAGGTGTTCGGTGATCCAGTCGGCCCACAGGCGGGCGGCCGGCGCGCTGTCGAGCAGGAACCGCGGCGGCGCCGCGTCGGCGAACCCGGTCGCGCGCCGGTAGCGGGTGAGCACCGCCGCCGGCAGGTCCCCGAGGCCGGTCACCGCGCCGAAGGTGACCGCGTTGGCGAGCGCGGCGTAGGCGTCCACCACGCCCGGCACGTCCAGGAACAGGGCGAGCACCGGCGTCGAGGTGGTGAGGTCGGGCAGCGGCAGCACCGTGCCCGACCTCGGGTTGTTCGCCAGCAGGTCGGCGAAGTGCCGGTTCAGGTCGGTGGCGGACGGTTCGTCGAGTTCGGTGCCGAGGTTCACCGGGACGACCTGGATGCCGCCGGGGGCCAGGCGGTGCAGCGACCGGCCGATGCGGTCGGCCTCGCGCACCGTCGCCGCCCGGTGGGAGAAGCACACGAGCGTGACGTCGCACATCTTGGCGATCGTGTTGAAGATCGCCTTGGTCTGCTCGTCGGACTGCTCGCGCAGCGACGGCGCGTTGATCAGCACGTAGTCGTAGGACGAGTGCGTGAACGCCTCCCGCAGCCGGTCGGCGTCGCCTCGGCCGGCCGTGGCCAACCACTGGCGCGGGGCACGTTCCGCGCGCGGCAGCGTGTGCACGTCGATGACCCGGCGCGCGCCGGGCAGCGCGAACCGGTCGACGGTGGCGTCCGCGGGTGAGGTCCAGCTGAAGGTGGTGGCGTACTCGCGTTCCAGTTTCGCGCCGGTCAGCTCGCGCAGCTCGGTCGGTTCGGCGGCGAACGGCGCGAGATAGTCGGCCACCCGGTAAACGGCTTCCGGCAGGTCCAGAACCCGGACCGACCGGTCATTGCTGGCCAACAGGCAGGCCAGGTTCGCAATGGCGCCCGCCCGGTCGACGGCGTCGTCCGCGGACACGACCGCGACCAGGATCGCCTGTCGTCGCTGCTCGGCTGGAGCGCTTTGTTGACTGGTCATCACTACTTCAGGTCGTCGGTGGGCGGCAGATGATTACGCGGGTCGGGGTCACGTTTTCACAGCGAGTCCTGGAACATCGCGAACAGCTGGGTCTCGGAATCGGGGGCGAGCAGCACCCGGTGGAGCGCCGAGCGCAACACGTTGTCCGGTAAGGCCGCCAGCTGGTCCAGCGACAGGTCGAGGACGTCGACAAGATCGGACTCGATTTCCCGGGGATGGTCCACCTGGTCGCCTCCGACAGAATATCGTCACTCCTCGTGGCGATGTATCTAGGTATCATATCAACTTGGACGCCACCAAGACCCAGGACGGTCCCGCGCAGGCCCTTTCTTGTCATTTATTTGTCCACTCGATGTACGGCCGTGGTATGCCCACGGTCCGGGTGCGGAGGTTCGATCATGGACACAGCCCGCGAGTGGGCTGCACAGCCGTTCCGGCAGTTCGTGCTGAAGATCCACAGCCGGTGCAATTTGGCCTGCGATTACTGTTATGTGTACACAATGGCGGACCAGAGTTGGCGTACTCGGCCGCGCGTGCTTTCCGCCGAGCTTCGCGAACGGGCCGCCTGGCGAATCGCCGAGCACGCGCACCGCCACGGCCTGACCGAGGTCCGGATCGTGCTCCACGGCGGTGAGCCGTTGCTGGCCGGCGCCACCGCCATCGCCGACTGCGTGCACACCATCCGGGACGCGCTCGGCCAGCGGGTCCGCGCGCTGATCACCGTGCAGACCAACGGCACCCTGTTGACCGAACGGCGCCTGCGCCCGCTGGCGGAGCTGGGCGTGCGGTTCAGCGTCAGCCTCGACGGCGTCCGGGAGAGCCAGGACCGCAGGCGCGACCACCGGGGTCGCGGCAGCCACGATCTCGTGCTCGCCGGGCTGCGCCGGCTGCGGGAGCCGGACCTGCGCGCGCACTACGCCGGCATCCTCGCCACGATCGACCTCGCCGCCGACCCGGTGCGGACCTACGAGGCCCTGGTCGCCCAGGCGCCGCCGACGGTGGATTTCCTGCTGCCGCACGGAAACTGGAGCACGCCGCCGCCGGGCCGGGTGCCCGGCGACCCCGCGACCCCCTACGGCGACTGGCTGATCGCGGTGTTCGACCGCTGGTACGGCGCCCCGGTGCGGGAGACCTCGGTGCGCTCGTTCGAGGAGATCATCCACGGCCTGTTCGGCGGCACGCCTCGGGTCGAGGGACTCGGCCTGGCCGCGCCGGCCATGGTCGTGGTGGAGACCGACGGCGCGATCGAGCTGTCGGACAACCTGCGCTCGACCTATCCCGGCGCGGCCAGCACCGGTCTGGACGTGCGGCGGCACTCCTTCGACGAGGCGCTGGCGCTGCCCGCGCTGCGCGCACAGCGACTGGGGGAGCGGGGGTTGCCGGCCGCCTGCCGGGGCTGCGCGGTGCGCCGGGTGTGCGGGGGCGGCCTGCGCGCGCACCGGTATGTGGCGGGCGCCGGCTTCGACCACCCGTCGGTGTACTGCGCGGACCTGATCCGGCTGATCCGCCACGTCCGCGGCGTGCTGACCCGCGAGGTCGCCGCCCTACGCGCGGTCGGTGCCCGATGAGGGACCTTTCCCGAATCCGGCTGACCGAACGGGAGTTCGCCGCGTTGGCCGCCGGCGGCGGCGACCCGGAGATCGTGGCGCGGTTGCGGTCGGCCAACCGCAACCGGACGTTGCTGGCCGTCGCCTTCATCGCCACCGAGACCGCACGCGGCGGCCATCGGGACGCGGCGGTCGTCGCGCGGGCCTACCGGGTGCTGGCCGATGCCCACGCGGCGGCGCCGGGCGCGGTCTGGCGGGTGCTCGACGAGCCGGAGGTGGTGTTGTGGGCGATGGGCGCGGCGCGGGAACTGGTGCACGGCGGTGACCGCTGCCCGCCGGCGCTACTGGCGAACGTGGCGGCGGCCGCGGCCGTGCGGGCCGGCGTGCCAGCGGACCTGACCACGACCGAGGCGCCGCTGTCGCTACCGTCCCTTGGCACCGTGACCGTCGGCGCCCGCCAGGTCCGCCTCCGCCAGGACGGCGACGGCACCCTGGTACGTGCCGGCGGGCCGGCGGTGCGCATCCCCGGGGACGTCCACGCGCGGGCCACCGGCTGGTCGCCGCTGACGACCGCGCGGTTCGGGCCGAGCACGGTGACCCTCGACCAGTGGCGGCTGACCGCGCCACCCGCGCCGTTCGACACCGAGCTGACCCGGTCGCCCGACGAGCGGTCGTGGAGCCGGGTACTGACCGCCGCGGCCGACCTGCTCGCTCGTCACGGCGTGGCCGAGCCGATCCTGGCCGGGGTGCGCACGATCACCCCGCTGCGGGGGTCGAGGGCCAGACCGGCGGGCGCGACGCTGTCCGACGCGTTCGGGTGTGTGCTGCTGTCGCTGCCCCGCGGCGCGCGGGCGGCCGGACTGGCGTTGGTGCACGAGTTCCAACACGCGAAGCTGACGGTCGTGACCGACCTGTTCCCGTTACTGGAACCCGGTGCCGGACAACGACTCTACGTACCGTGGCGAACGGATCCCCGGCCACTGCTCGGATCGCTGCACGGCGCGTACGCGTTCGTCGGTGTGGTCGGCTTCTGGGCCCGCCAGCGGCTGCTCGACACCGAGTCGGCAGCGGTCCGCGAGGCCGAAGTGGAGTTCGCCAGATGGCTCGCGGCGACCAGGGAGACCGTCGAGGCGCTGGCCGCGCGCCCCGAGCTGACCGCGTACGGCCGGACGTTCGTCGCGGGCATGGGCGACACGCTGGCCGGCTGGTCGGCCGAGACGGTGTCCCCGGCGGCCCGCGCCGAGGCCGACCACCAACGCCTGGCACACCGCGACCGCTGGTCGTCCACAGGCTAGCGTGTGCGCCGTGAGCAAGCCGATCCGCGGAGGTGCTGGTGCGTAACGCCGAACTGAACAAGCTCGACGGGCTGGTTGGCGAGTGGACAGTGACGCTGACGAACGCGTGGTTCCTGGACCCGCCCGAGTTCGAGGTTCCCGGCAAGGCCACGATCGAATGGCTCGGCGACGCGTGTCTGGTCTGGCGGATGAGCCTTGGCAACGAGGACTCCGACATGACCTGGGTGATCGGCCGCACCGACGCGCGCGACCGGTACGTCATGCTGTACCACGACGAACGCGGCGTGTGCCGGGTGTTCGGTGTGTCGTTCGTGGACGGTCACTGGGAGATGGTGCGCGAGGACCCGGACATGCACCAGCGGTTCATCGGCGACCTCGACGGTGACCGGATCACCGCCCGCACCGAGATGTCCGACGACCAGGGAGTGACGTGGCGCAAGGACTTCGACCTGTTCTTCGAGCGGGTCAAGCCCTAGACGGGTCCACTGTAGACACTCAGGTCAGCTGGCACCCGCGCCGTCGACCACGAGGACCTGTCCGTTGACGTTGGTGTTCTCCAACAGGAGTAGCCGGACAATCGGAACGACATCCTCAGGCGTGGTCAGCCGGCCCGTCGGCGTGCGGCGCACGATCTGCTCGAGCTGCGCCTGGCCGAGCACCGCGGACATCTCCGCGGCGAAGAACCCCGGGGCGACCGCGTTCGCCAGCACTCGTCCGCCGAGCTCTCTGGCCAGCGCCCGGATCGTCCAGCCAGGCCGAGTCGAGCGTGACCCGCACCGCCGCACCGCCCTGGTGCGTAACCAACTCGTACGTCACGCCGTAGGACGTCGTGTACTCACCGATGTTCCCGTTGAACACCGAGTCGATCATGAAGCCGCGCGGGATCCTCGCCCGCACAGCATCTTTGGTGAAACCCGAGTGCTGATGGCCGACGGCACCACAGAGCTGATCCAGGACATCGAGGTCGGCGACCCAGGTCCAGGCAACCGACCCAGAAACCGGAGAAGGCGGAGCGCGCACGGTCATCGCCGTGTGGGAACATCAGGATACCGTCCTCGACCTAGTCACCGAGGACGGCGCTACCGTCACCACCACCGATGATCACCCCTACTGGAATTCCACCGATCGAAGATGGCAGCGCGCCGATGAATTAGACAGCGGTGATCTTCTTAGACCATGTCTCACGTGGATTTGACGATCTTGCGGT
>NZ_BAAGXS010000105.1:0-25812 GCF_054779715.1 Actinophytocola sediminis
GCCCGCGGCGCGCGGCTGGCCGACCGCCTCGGCCAGCCAGCCGGCGTCGGCGACCACCGCGACCCCGGCCTGCTCGCCGGCGCCGACGGACTGGTCAACGCCACCCCCGTCGGCATGGTCGGGCATCCAGGGACCCCGGTGCCACCCACGCTGCTGCGCCCGGACCTGTGGGTCGCCGACATCGTCTACCGCCCGCTGGCCACCGAGCTGCTCACCGCCGCGCGCGACCGCGGCTGCCCCGTGCTCGACGGCGGCCGGATGGCGGTGTTCCAGGCCGCCGACACCTTCGGTCTCATCACCGGCCGCGAGCCGGACCGGGACCGGATGCTGCGCCACTTCGCCGAGCTGACCCGCACGACATCCGCTGGGAGGTAACCCATGCACACCATCGCCACGGTCTGTCTGTCCGGCACCCTCGAGGACAAGCTCGCCGCGGCCGCCGCCGCGGGGTTCGACGGCGTCGCGCTCGCGCAGGACGACCTCGTCGCCGCACCGCTGTCGCCAGAACAGGTGCGCCGGCGGTGTGCCGATCTCGGCCTCACCATCGACCTCTACCAACCGTTCCACGACTTCGAGGCCGTCCCGCCGGACGTGCTGCGGGCCAACCTTCGCCGCGCCGAGCGCAAGCTCGCGCTGATGAGCAGGCTCGGCGTACCCACCATGGTGGTCTGCTCGACGCTGTCGGCCGACGCCGTGGACGACGACGAGCTGGCCGCCGAACAACTACGCGCCCTCGCCGAGCTGGCCACCGAGCACGGCGTGCGGATCGCCTACGAGGCCCAGGCCTGGGCCAGGTTCGTCACCACCGTCGACCACGCGTGGCGGGTGGTGCGCCGGGCCGGGCATCCCGCGCTCGGGCTGTGCCTGGACAGCTTCCACGTGCTCGCGCTGAGCGAGGACCTCGGCCACGTCCGGGTCATCCCCGGCGACAAGGTGTTCGCGCTCCAGCTGGCCGACGCGCCACCCCGGCACCTGGACCTGGCGCGGTGGAGCACCCACCACCGGCTGCTCCCCGGCCAGGGCGTGTTCGACCTGGCCGGGTTCACCGCCACGGTGCTCGCCACCGGCTATGCCGGTCCGCTGACCATCGAGGTGTCCAACGACGTGCTCCGCCAGGCCGACCCGTGGCGTACGGCGATCGACGCGATGCGCTCGCTGATCTCCGTGCGCGACGGCGTCGCGCCGGCCGCGCTGCCCTCGGTGCCGGAGCTGTCCGGCCACGCCTTCACCGAGCTGACCGTGGACGACGTCTCCGGGCCGGTGCTGGCCAGCACGCTCACCGCGCTCGGTTTCGCGCACACCGGCCAACACCGGTCCAAGCCGGTGCAGCTCTGGCAGCAGGGCCAGGCCAGGGTGCTGCTCAACTCGGCCACGCGGGCGTCCTCGGCGCCGGGCACCACCGAGATCACCGCGCTCGCCTTCGACACCCCCGACCCCGCCGCGGCCGCCCGCCGCGCCGAACGGCTGCTCGCACCGGTACTTCCGCGCACCCGCAGGCCGCACGAGGCCGACCTACCCTCGGTGTCCACACCGGACGGAACGACGATCTTCCTGTGCCACACCGGCGACGAGCACAACGACTGGCTGACCGACTTCACCCCGACCGGCGCCACGCCGGCCGACCTGCTCGACGCCACCGACCACGTCTCGCTCACCGAGCCGTTCGACGACTTCGACCAGTCGATGTTGTTCTACCGCACCGTGCTCGGTCTCGGCGCCCAGGCGTCCACGGAGTTCGCCGCGCCGTTCGGCCTGATCCGCAGCCGAGCCGCGACCGACCGGCACCACCACGTGCGGATCACGCTCAACGCGGCGGTCCACCGCCGGGGCCAGTGGGCGCCCGCGGTGCCCGAGCCGCAACACATCGCCTTCGCCACCACCGACATCATCGCGGCGGCCAGGGCGGTGCGCGCACTCGGCGGCCCACTGCTGGCCATCCCGGAGAACTACTACGACGACCTGGACGCCCGGTTCGAGCTGGCGCCGGAGCTGCTGGCCGACCTGCGCGCCCATTCGGTGCTCTACGACCGCGACGAGCACGGCGAGTACCTGCACTTCTGCACCGAGATGCTCGGCTCGCGGGTGTTCTTCGAGGTGGTGCAACGCATCGGCGGCTACCAGGGCTACGGCGACGCGGGCGCCACCCCGGTGCGGATGACCGCCCACCGCCAACGCCGCCTGGTCGCGACCACGGTCGTCCGCCAGCCGCGGCCGGCCCGCCCGGTCAGGACGACGCACAAGTACTCCGTCGCCCACCTCTCGGCGCTCACCCTGTCCCCGCCAGAGCTCGTCTCCGCCGCCGCCGACGCCGGCTACGACCACGTCGGCCTCCGCCTGACCAGGGTGACCCCGGACGAACCGCACTACCCGATCGCCACCGACCCGGCGCTGCTGCGCGAGACCACGGCCCGGCTGGCCGACACCGGCGTGCGGGTACTGGACATCGAGCTGGCGCGCGTCGGCCCGCACGACGATCCCCGGTCGTTCCAGCGCTACCTCGAACTCGGCGCGGAGCTCGGCGCGCGGCACGTGATCACCCAGCTGCCCGACGCCAACCGCGACCGCAAGACCGAGCACTTCGCGCGCCTGTGCGACCTGGCCGCCCCGCTCGGGCTCACCATCGACCTGGAGTTCCCGTCGTGGACCGAGACCCCCAACCTGGCCGAGGCCACCCACGTCCTGCGCGCCGCCGACCGCGCCAACGGGGGCATGCTCATCGACCTGCTGCACTTCGCCCGCTCGCACTCCAGTGTCGCGGAACTGGCCGCCCTGCCCCGCGAGTGGTTCCACTTCGCGCACGTCTGCGACGCGCCGGCGCAGATCCCGTCCAGCGTCGAGGGTCTGATCCACACCGCCCGCTACGAACGCCTCTTCCCCGGTGAGGGCGGCATCGACGTCCGCGGCATCCTCGCCGCGCTGCCACCCGACATTCCCTACGCCCTGGAGATCCCGCGCGCCAACCTGACCGCCCAGATCGGCGAACGTGAATGCCTCCGGCGCGCGCTGGCCGCCACCCGCGCGCACCTCGCGCACGCCTCGATCCGGGTGCCGTAGAGACTTCTTCCTGGTTTCTCACTCGACCGGGCAACCCCAGTCGCCTCCTGGTGCGTTCCAGCCCGTGTTCGAGGGGACTCACGGGAGGTCTGCGGTGAAACGGTCCGAGGAGAACGCGTACCGCGAGTACGTGACCGCACGGATGGAGGTCATGCGCTGTACCGCGTACCTCCTGTGCCGGGACTGGCACACCGCCGACGACCTGGTGTCGATCACCATCAGCAAGCTGTACCGGCACTGGTCGCGCATCGGCGAGCACGACACCATCGACGCCTATGTCCGTAAGGCGTTGCTGAACACCTGGCTGAGCGAGAAGCGCAGGCCGTGGCACCGCCGCGAGCAGCCGACCGACGAGCTGCCGGAGCTGGCGCCGGCCACGGAGTACGCCGTGGTCAACCGCGCGCAGCTGATCGACCTGCTCGACGGGCTGCCGCCCCGGCGCCGGGCCGCCGTGGTGTTGCGCCACTACCTCGACCTCTCGGTGGAGGAGACCGCCGAGATCCTCGGCTGCTCGGTGGGCACCGTGAAGAGCCAGACCGCGCGAGGGCTCGACACGTTGCGCGCCAAGGCAGCGACCAAAACCGACTGAGAGAGGACCGCGGACATGGACAAGCGACTGTTCCAGGAGGTCATCGGGGAGGTGCCGCCGTCAACGGTCAGCGTGGAGACGGTCATCACCCGCGGCCGCCGCGCGGAGCGGTTCCGCCGGGCGACGAGCCCGGTGGTCGCCGCCGGCGTCACGGTGGTGCTGCTGAGCGGCGCCATCGCCTACACCCTGACCGACGGCGACGGCGACGGCACCCCGCCCGGCGGCCAGCCGACCTCACCGACCGAGACGACCACCGAGATCCCGACCGAGACGACGACCTGGCCCTCGATGCCCTCGATGCCCTCGACGACCACCGGGCCCTGACCGGTCAGGACCGTGCCTCGGTCAGGCCGAACCGGTCGTGGACCCGGCGCAACCATCCCGGCAGCCACCAGGTCGCCGGTCCGGCCAGCCGGAGCGCGGCGGGCATCAGTGCGCCGCGCACCAGGGTCGCGTCGACGATCACCGCGATCGCCAGGCCAACCCCGAGCAACTTCACCGGGGTCAGCCCGGAGGTGGCGAAGGCGAACAGCACCACGGCGACCAGCACGGCGGCGGCGGTCACCAGCCGGCCGACGCGTTCCAGACCCCACGCGACCGACGCCGGATGGTCCCCGGTCAGCAGGTAGTGCTCCTTGATCCGGGACAGCATGAACAGCTGGTAGTCCATCGAGACGCCGAACGCGACGCAGAACATCAGGATCGGCATCCGGATGTTGATCGTGTCGGTGACCACGAA
This sequence comes from Actinophytocola sediminis, assembly GCF_054779715.1. Taxonomy (NCBI): domain Bacteria; kingdom Bacillati; phylum Actinomycetota; class Actinomycetes; order Pseudonocardiales; family Pseudonocardiaceae; genus Actinophytocola; species Actinophytocola sediminis. The sequence continues at coordinate 4,383 of NZ_BAAGXS010000105.1, forward strand.
GTCGCCGACCACCGATCTCAGGTTCCCGTCCTGGAAGATGAACACCATCGCGCCGAACGCCGCGCTCAGGCTGAGCAGGTTCAGCAGGATCGCCTGCACCGGGATGATCAGGCTGCCGGTGAACAGGAACAGCAGCACGAACGTGGTGAACGCGATGAACGCCAACACTTCCGGCAACGCGTCGGCGATGCCGGTCTTGGCGTCGGCCAACTGCGCGGCCAGCCCGCCGACCACCACCTCCCCCGGTGCCGGGGTCGCCCGTACCTGTTCGAGCAGCCCGGCGCTCGGGGGCGCGTAGGGCTCGTCGACGGTCACCACCGACAGCCAGGTACCGGCGGGCGCCACGAACCGCTCGGACAGCTCGTTGGCCGGACCGACCTGTTCGCCGCCGGCGAAGGACCCGGTGGCGGTGTCCACGCGGATGACGCCCGGCAGCTGGGAAAGCCGGGTCGGGTAGTCGCCGAGCGCGTCGGGCTGGGTGCCGGGCAACACCACCGTCATCGGGGTGTCCTCGCGGCTGGCGAACTCGGTCCGCAGGTGCTCGGCGGCCTCGTGGGCAGGCGCGGCCGGGGGCAGCACCCGGTCGTCGCTCTCGCCGAACTGGATGCCGAGCAACGGCACCCCCATCATCAGCAGCACCACCGCCGTGCTGAGGAAGAAGGCCCACGGCCGTCGCATGACCGTGTGTGTCCACCGGTGCCAGAACCCGTGCTCCTCGGTCCGTTCCGGCCGCCGGAACAGTCGTTGCACGCTCCACCGGTCGATCCCCCGGCCGACCACGGCCAGCAGCGCCGACAGCACGACGATGGCGCCGAACGCCGCCAGCAGCACCACCGCGATCCCGGAGTAGGCGAACGAGCGCAGGAAGTCCATGGGGAACAACAACAACGCGGCCATCGACGCGGCGACGGTGACCGCGGAGAACACGATGGTGCGCCCCGCGGTGCGGGCGGTGGTGCCGATCGCCTGCCGGACGTCGGCCCCCGCCTTCAGTTCCTCGCGGAATCTGGTCACCGTGAACAGGCTGTAGTCCACGGCCAGACCGAAACCGAGCGCGGTGGTGATGTTGACCGCGAACACCGACACCGGCACGAACTGGTTGACCACCTTGAGGATCACCAGCGACCCGACGACCGCGAACAGCCCGACGGCCACCGGCGTCAGCGCCGCGACCAGGCTGCGGAACACCAGCAGCAGGATCAGGAACGACAGCGGTGCGGCGATCAGCTCCGCTCTGATCAGGTCGTGTTCGCTCTGGTCGTTGATCTCGTTGCGGATCTGGGCCGAGCCGGTGGCCTCGACCCGGAACCCGTCCCGGTCACCGACCACGGTCGGCACGATGCGCGCGGCGGTGTCGCCGACCTGGTCCTCTCCCCCGGCGAGCCGGACGAGCACCATGGCGGATCTGCCGTCCTCGGCGCGCAGCGGTTCGGACCCGCCGGTCGACCAGAACGACTCGGCGCCCACCACGCCCGGCTCGCGCGCGAGCCGGGCGGTGAGGTCGGTGCCGAAGCTCGCCGACCGCGCCGACTCCACCGGCTCCGGGCTGTGCACCACGAAGACCAGTTGCGGCGCCCCGGATTCGAACTCGTCGTTGAGCACCTGGTCGGCGCGGGTGGCCTCGGCGCCCTCGGCGGTGATGCCGGTGTCGGACAGCCGCTCGGTGACGTTCGCACCGAAGGGCAGCGCCAGCGCCATCACGATCGTCACCCCGACGAGCACCCACACCCGCCGGCGGAACACCCAGGTCCCGATGCGTCCCAGCACGGACCGCTCGATCAGCCGGCCGGCCTGGACCGAGCGCGGGGTGGGCACACTCGGCGACGCCTTCCCGTTCACCGCGACCGGCACGGTGACCGTGGTGGACGGGGCGGCGGGGCCGGCGTCGACACCTCCGGACCGGTGCTCGTCCGGTTCGTCGGCGCCTGCCGGCGGTCGCTGGGGCCCGTTCGCCATTCGTCCTCCTCAAGCAGACGTGTGTGGGGTACCTGTCAGGTCCAGCGACCGGTGCCGATGGCCCGCGCGCCGCCGAGCAGCCGTTCCCGCATCGCGACCCGGCGGATCTTCCAGGTGGCCGTGCGCTCCCAGTCGGCCCAGTCGACGCGCACCGGGTCGGCCAGCGGCGGCAGGTCGCTGACCGCGCGGGACCAGGCGAGCTCGTCCAGCGGCTGGTCGTCGTGGGTGCTCACCAGCGGCACCGGGAGGTCGTCGCCGCGTGGCAGCACGACGATCTCGGTGGCCTGCGGCAGCCGGTCGAGCAGCACGTCCTCCAACTCGATCGCGCTGCCGCCGGGAATGCGGTCGATCTCCCGGTCCACCAACCGGATCGCACCCCGCTTGCTGACCGTGCCCAGGTCGCCGGTGTTCCACCACCAGTCGCGGCACTTGGCCTCGTGGCGGTCCTGCTCGCCGACGTAGGCCAGGCACCGGCCGGGCTGGTTGATCTCCACCACGCCGACCTGGCCGGCGGGCACCGGCTCGCCGGTCTCCGGGTCGACCGCGCGTGCCTCGCACAGCCCGGGAATCGGCCAGCCGAGCACCTGGGTGACCGGCGGCCGGACGCCCCGCTCGCGCACGGAGGCCCTGGTGTACGGCCGGATCACCATCGCGCCCGCCTCGCTCTGGCTCCACGACTGCCACCACACCGGCAGCCGCCGGTCCGTCGCGTCCAGGAACGTGCGGATCGTGCGGGTGTGGATGGCGTCGAAGGAGTTCACGAACAGCCGCACGTTGCCGAACAGCCGGCGCGGGTCGCGGGCCAGCGGCTCCCAGTGCAGGTAGATGTTCGGCAGCGTCTCCACCACCGTCGGCGGGTCGGCGGCCAGCAGCTCGGCGACCTTCGGCGAGTCGGGGTCCGAGAGCATGGTCATCCTCGGCGCCACGGTGGCCATCGTGATCATGCCCGTGGTGGTCCGCTGGTGGCAGAACGGGTCGCAGTAGGCCAGCACGTCGGAGCGGCGCAGCCCGAACAGCGGCCAGCGCTCGGCCTCGACCAGGCTCAGCGCGTAGGCCGACTCGGCGGAGTGCATCACCAGCTTCGGTACGCCCGTGGTGCCCGAGGTGTGCGTGATCACCATCGGCTCGGTGGCCGCCCTCGGCCGGAACGGCGCCGGCCCACCGCCCTTGAGGTCCGCCAGCCCGACCAGGTCGGTGCGGTCGCCCGCGCCGTCGACGACGATCGTGCGCGTGGTCAGCGCGGCGACCGCGGCGGCGTCCATGCCGGCGAGCTTGAGCCGTTCCTGGTCGGCGATCAGGAACGGCCGCTCCAGCCTGCGCAGCATGGGTTGGGCGAACTCCGGCGGGTGGGTCCAGGCCAGCAGCGCGGGCACCGCGCCGAGCCGGGCGGCGGCCGCGCCGAGCAGCGCGACGTCGAAGTGGTTGGCCTTGAGCACCGCCACCCGGTCCCACGGCCGCACCCCGGCCGCGTGCAGCCACGCCGCGACCTCCTCGACGTAGCGCGCCCATTCCGCGTAGGTGCCCGACACCGGGCCGGTCGGGTCGATGTCCGGTGCGCGGTCGAGGGTGATCCGCTGGTCGGGGTTGCGGTCGGCGGCGGCGTCGAGCACCTCGGCGATCTTGCCGGTCGGTGGCACGCGCGAGAACGGGGTGAGTCGCCGCCTGCCTCGGGTTGGCGCGTACCGCCGGAGGAACTCGGGGGTCTCGGACTCACGGGACATGCGGATTCTCCCTTACACGGCGCATGATCGAGTGTGTCGGCCACGGTGGCGCGACACCTGTAGGCAGGGGCGGACCGGCTGGTACTACCTGGACACATCGCGGCGGCACGGCACCGGCGTGATGCCCTGAATGGGTCATTGGCGACGCTCAACGCCCTGAATGGGGCATTCAGGGCGGTGAACCGGCCGCCACCACCGGTCGGGGGGCGGGCGATGGCTCCGGCACGTGTGCCAGCAGGCGCAGGTGGCTGGTCATCGCCACCTGGGTGCCGCCCTCGATCTCCATCGCGACGCCGAGCACCACCTCGGTGTAGCCGTGCACCCTGGGGGTCGCGGCCACGATCTCCACCCTGGCCCGGACCCGCTCGCCGGAGCGCACCGGCGCCTTGAACCGGACCCGGTCGAGTCCCTTGTTGAGGTATACGTCGACGTCGTCCACGGTCAGCACCTGGTCCACCAGGTCCGCGGTCAGCGACAGGGTCAGGTAGCCGTGGGCGACGGTGGTGCCGAACGGGCCGGCGGCGGCCCGCTCGCGGTCGACGTGCACCCACTGGTGGTCGTTGGTGAGGTCGGCGAACCCGTCGATCATGTCCTGCTCGATGGTCACCCAGTCGCTGACGCCGAGTTGGGCGCCGACGTCCTCGACCAGTTCGGCCAGCCGCGCGTAGTGGGTCATCGCGCCGGCTCCGGTGCGATGGCCACGGCGTGCACGCCGCCATCGGCGTGCAGTACCTCGCCGGTGATCGACGGCAGCCAGTCCGACAGCAGCGCGCACACCACCTGCCCGACCGGGGACGGGTCGGTGGCGTCCCACCCGAGCGGCGCGTGCTGTTCCCAGTGCGCGGCCAGCCGGTCGGCCCCGGGGATGGAGTTCATCGCCATCGTCCGAATCGGACCGGCGGCCACCAGGTTGACCCGGGTGCCCTGGGGGCCAAGAGCGCTTGCCAGGTAACGACAACAGCTCTCCAGCCCGGCCTTGGCCACCCCCATCCAGTCATAGCCAGGCCAGGCCTGGCGGGCGTCGAAGTCAAGGCCGACCAGGGAACCCCGCTCCGCCTTGCCCAGCAGCGGCCCGAACGCCCGGCCGAGCGCGGCGAAGGAGTAGGTGGAGATCCGCAACGCGGTCGACACGTCCTCCCACGGCGCGGTGAGGAACCCGCCGCCCATGGTGGCCCGGGGCGCGAAGCCGATGGCGTGCACCACGCCGTCGACCACACCCCAGCGCCGCGCCAGCTCCTCGGCGGTGGCGTCGATCTGCGCCGGCTCGGTGACGTCCATCTCCAGCACGTCACACGGCGTCGGCAGCCGCTCGGCGACCAGGCGGGTCAGCGACAGCGCCCGGCCGTGCCCGGTGAGCACGACCTCGGCACCCTGCCGCTGGGCCAGAGTGGCCACCGAGTAGGCGATGGAGGCGTCGGTGAGCACCCCGGTCACGAGAATTCGCTTGCCCTGCAACAACATGGCTACCTCACCCCGTGACGACCAGTACGGTGTTCGCGCCACCGAAACCGAACGAGTTGTTGATCGCGACCCGGACCGGTGTCTCGCGCGGTGTCTTGGCCACCAGGTCGAGCTCGATCTCCGGGTCCTGACTGTCGAGGTTCGCGGTCGGCGGGACGATGTCCTGGGACACCGACAGCACGGTGCACACGGTCTCGATCGCGCCGGCGGCGGCCAGCGAGTGGCCGAGCGCGCCCTTGACCGAGGTGACCGCCGGCCGGTCGCCGAACAACCTGCGCAGCACCTTGGCCTCGGTGAGGTCGTTGAGCTTGGTCGAGGTGCCGTGCGCGTTGACGTGGTCGACCTCGGCCAGCCCGACCCCGGCGTCGGCCAGGGCCGTGCGGATGGCCCGCTCGACGCCCATGCCGTCCGGGCGTGGAGCGCTGATGTGGTAGGAGTCGGTGGTCATCGCGTAGCCGGTGATCCGCGCGTGAATGGTGGCACCGCGGGCGTTGGCGTCCGCCGCCCGTTCCAGCACCAGCACGCCGGCGCCCTCGGCCGCGACGAACCCGTCGCGGTCGACGTCGAACGGCCGGGAGGCCGCACCGGGATCGGCGCACCGGGTGGACAACGCGCCCATCCTGGCGAACCCGGTGACCACGGTCGGGCTGAGCGCGGACTCGACGCCACCCGCGATCACCACGTCGCACAGGCCCAGCCGCAACAGTTCCCTCGCGGAGCCGATGGCCAGCGAACCGGACGCGCACGCGGCGCCGACGCTCCAACTGGGACCCATCGCGTTGAACTCGATGGCGATCCCGCCCGGCGGGCTGCCCTGGCCGATCAGCGGGATCAGCAGCGGTGTCACGGCGTCCGGGCCGTTGTCGCGCAGCGCGCCCTGTTGCTGTTCGTAGGTGGTGGTGCCGCCGAGGCAGTTGCCGAAGACCACCCCGACCCTGGTCGCGTCCCACGTCCGGTGGTCCAGACCGGCGTCGGCGAGCGCCTCGCCGGTGGCCAGCATCGCCAGTTGGGTGTGCCGCTCCTGGCGCCACACGGTACGCGGGTTGAGCAGCTTCACCGGGTCGAACTCCGGTACCCGGCAACTGAAGTCGACCGGCAGCCCGGCCAGTGCCGGGTCGGGCGTGGCCGTCGGCTCGCCGCGCAGGATGCGCGGCCAGCTCTCCGCCACCCCCATCCCGGCCGGGGTGACCATCCCGAGGCCGGTCACGGCCATCTCGAAGGTCATCGGGCGCCAACCTTGCCGGCGATGAGCTCGGCGAGCTTGGCGATGGTGTCGTCCGGCGAGACGTCGTCCTCCCGGATCTTCACGCCGAACTCGTTCTCCACCACCATGCCCAGTTCGACCAGGGCAAGGGAGTCCAGGTCGAGGTCGGTGAGCCGGGCGTCGTCGCGCAGCTCCGCCTCGGGGATGCCGAACCGGTTGATCAGCAGGTCGGTCAAGCGGTCCTTCAGCACGGCAGTCATCAGCCAACCTCCGCAATCGTGTTGTGGTGGGCCGGGTCGACCTCGATCTCGGTCGCCGGTCCGAAAATTCCCCGCATGATGTCCCCCGCCACACGCAGCAGCAGGCGTTCGGCGATCGGGTCCATGGCACTGGCCAGGCTCTCGATGCCGAAGTCGTAGGTCACCTCGAACAGGACCCGGCTGCCGACACCGGCCGGCTGTACCCGCCAGGCGCCGCCGAAGTCGGCGAAGTCCCCGTCCACCTGGCCGAACCGGACCTCGCGCACGCCGTGGTCCCGGTCGTCCCACTGGGTCCAGGTCAACAGGCCGCGCCGGAACTCGACCTGCCAGTCGGTGTGCCGGGGCACGCCCGGCGCGTGCGGCTGGGACTCCACAATGGACCTGATCTCCCCGGAGTACCGGGAGAACACCGTGATGTCGGTCAGCCGGTCGAAGGCCTCGACCGGCGCCACCCCGGGCACCGCCGCCGACAGTTGGATACTGCGCATCCCGTTCTCCTCTTGGCTTATCGGTGCCAGTTGGCCACGGTGTGGCCTGCCCTGGTGAACGCGTCCAGCAGGAACCGCACGTCGGCGCCGTCCATCACCGCGGGCGGGGTGAACCGCAACGTGTTGCCGGAGTTGGGCGAGTGGTTCACCACCACGCCCTCGGCGTTGAGCTCGACCAGCAGTTCGGTGGCCACGTCCGGGCCGGTGAACTCGATGCCGATCAGCAGGCCGGCACCACGCACCTCGCGCACCAGGCCGCCCATGACCGACGAGGCGATCTGGCCGAGCTCGGTGCGCAGCAGCTCGCCGAGGCTGGCGGCGCGCTCGACCAGCCGGTCGTCCTCGATGGCCGCCAGCGCGCCGAGCACCGCGGACATCGCCAGCGGGCTGCCGGAGAACGTCGAGGTGTGCAGCAGCGGGTCGCGGTCGAACACCGCGAACGCCTCCGGCGTGGCCAACACGGCCGACACCGGCATGACGCCACCGCCGAGTGCCTTGCCGGACAACAACACGTCCGGGGTGACCCGCTCGGCGTCGGCGCCCCACCAGTGCCCGAGGCGACCGAGCCCGGTCTGCACCTCGTCCAGCACCAGGAAGGCGTGCTGCTCCCGGCACACCCGGTGGACGCCGGCGAGATAGCCCGGCGGCGGCAGGATCACGCCGGCCTCGCCCTGCACCGGCTCGACCACCACACAGGCCGGCGCCGGGTCCCGCAACAACTCCCGTTCCAGCGCGGCCACGTCACCGAACGGCACGTAGGTCGCGTCGGGCAGCAGCGGGCGGAACGGGTCCTGGAAGCCGGCGCGCGCGGTGAGCGTCAACGCGCCGAAGGTCTTGCCGTGGTAGCTGCCGACCATCGAGACCAGCCGGCGCTTTCCCCTGGTACGCGCCATCTTCACCGCGGTCTCGACCGCCTCGGCGCCCGAGTTGGCGAAGTACACCTTGGTCAGGCCCGGCGGCGCGACGGCCACCAACGCCTCGGCCGCGCGGGCCACGGTCGGCTCCAGCAACAACCGGGTCGCCACCGGGTTTCTGCCGAGTTGATCGACCACTTCGGACACCACTCGGGGGTGGCGGGCGCCCATGATGAGCACCCCGTACCCGCCGCAGTTGAGCAGTTCCCGGCCGCTGGTGGTGCGCACCCACGGGCCGGCGGAGTAGACCTCGACCTCACCGCCGGCCAGCTCGGCCAGCGCGGCCCGCCCCCGGCCGAGATGGGCGCGGTAGCGCTGGACGGTCTCCAGCTTGAGGTCCTGCTCGACGACGGTGCTCATGCCGGGAAGCAGTCGACGATGGCGCCCGCCGCGCTGGTGCGCGACGGCGGGTGGAACGCGATGCCGTGCGCGGCGGCGGCAAGGTAGGCGACGTCCGATGTGGACACGTAGGCCATGCCGCCGAGCAGCTCGACCGACCGGTTGACCACCTGGCCGAGGGTCTCCTGCACGGCGAACCGCGCGACCTGCGCGGTGGCCAGCGCCCGGTCCGGCGGCTCACCGTCGAGCAGCCGGCGGGCCACCGCCTCGGTGGCCAGCACGGCGGACTCGACCTGGACGATCAGGTCGGCCCGGTCGGTCACCGACCCCCGGGACTCGGCGAGCACCCGGCGCACCAGCGCGCTCACCACCCCGGTGTAGACCGCGCACACCGCGAGCTGGAAGTGCACCATGCCGAGCAACTGCAGCGGCAGCGCCTTCTCCAGCGGCGGGTTGACCACCTGGTCCGGGGACAGCAGCACGTCGTCCAGCCGGACCTCGTTGCTCTCCGCGCCGGCCAGCGCGAAACTCGACCAGAACGGCTGCACGGTCAGGCCGTCGGCGTCCGCCGGGATCAACGCGATCCCCAGCCCGGGCGAGCCGTCCGGACCCGGCACCGCGATGCTGGCGGTCAGCAGGTCCATCGACCCGGACAGGCTGCACGGCTTCTTCACGCCGTTGAGCAGGTAGCCGTCCGCGACCCGCTCGGCACGCAGGCTCGGCTCCAGGATGTGCTGGCCCCGCCGGCCCTCGGCGAACCCGGAGGCCAGCAGCATCCGCTTGCCGGCGATCGCCTGGAGCAGATCGGGGAAGGCGGCGAACTCCAGCGGATCGGACTCCACCGCGGCCACCAGGGTGCTCACCGAGAACTGGTGCATCATCGCGGCCACGGCGGTGGACGGCGCGAGCGCGGCCAGCGCGCGCATCACCCTGGTGGCCTCCAGCACGGTCGCGCCGCTGCCGCCGAACCGTTCCGGCACCACGAGCTTCGCCCCACCGCAGGCGCGGAAGGTCTCCACGCCCGGGTTGCCGTCGGACTCCAGCTCGGCGAGCTCGAAGCCGGCCAGCCGGTCGGCGAACCCTGGTAGGTGCGTGTCGAGCGCTCGGCGTTCGATGTCCATGAACTCCACGTCGGGACCTCCGCGGTTGTCGGTCATTGCTCAGTTCCGCCGACCATGCGGCGGTAGACCTCGAAGACGGCTTCCGCCGGGCGCACCCCGGTGGCGATGCTCACGCCCTGCAGGTGGGAGGTGCGCAGGACCGGGTAGTTGGCCTCGCCGAACACCCCGCCGGTCAGGCCGGTGCCGCCGTGGGTCGGCAGGTAGGGGACGAACCCGATGTGCGAGTCGTTGACCTTGAGGATGCCGCCGTTGGTGATGCGCCGGACGAACTCGTCCACGGTCGCCGGATCGCTCGCCCACACCGAGTTGCGCAGGCCGTACCGGTTGCTGTTGACGAACTCGATCGTCCGGTCGAGCAGCCCGTCCTCGTCGTCGGGCACGATCACCGGCAGCAGCGGGAAGAACGTCTCCTCGCCGACCACGCGGATCCGCCGGCAACCCTCGAGGCCGTCGATGCGCAGCACGGTCGGCTCGAGGAACATGCCCAGGTCCGACGGCGTCCCGTCCACCTCCAGCCGGCGCGCGCCGCGCACCAGCTCGGCGCCGTGCTCGAGGGCGTCGTCGACGAAGGCGAAGAACTTCTCGGTCCGCAGCACCGGGGACAGCAGCGAGTTCGGCTCGTCGGGATAGCCGGGCCGCAGGTCGGCCAACGCGGTGTCCAGCCGGGCCAGCAGGTCGGCCGCGATCCGCGGGTGGGCCACCACCTGGTTGGGCACCATGCAGATCTGCCCCGAGCCGTAGAAGGACTCGGTCAGCGCCTCGACGGCCAGGTCCAGGTCGGCGTCGTGCCAGACCACCACGCAGTCGTTGCCGCTCAGCTCCAGGATCGGCTTCTTGCCGGCCGCGACGCACCGGCGCTCGACCTCGAGCCCCCGCTCGACACTGCCCGTGTAGAGCACGTCGTTCACCAGCGGGCTGGCGATCCACGCGTCCAGCGCGACCCCCGGCCGGGAGCAGAACACGTTGAGCGTGCCGGGCGGCGCGCCCGCGTCGGCCAGCCGGGGCGCGATCATCTCCCGCAGCACGTGCATGACCCCCAGCGGCGCGCTGCGGGGCGCCCGGACGATCACCGCGTTGCCGGCGAGCAGGGCGAGGCAGCCGAACAGGGCACCGGCGGTCGGCGCGTTCTGCGGCGGGTTCACGCACACCACGCCGTCGGCGACCCGGCGCAGCAGCACCCGCCGGTTGCCGACGGTGAACTCCTGGGACAGCTGCTCGGCGCACCAGGACAGCGTTTCGACGCTGCAGGTGGCGAGCATCCCGGCCACCTGCCATTCGGCGAGCTTGCGCGGCGAGCCCTCCGCGATCAGCAGCTCCACCAGCTCGACGTGCCGGTCGCGGATCTCCTCGCGGATGAGCGCCATGCCGTCGATCCGGGTCCTGAGCGGGGACTCGGCCCAGATCGGCGCCGCCGCGGCGGCCGCCTTCAGCGCGTCCTGCACGACGTCCTCGCCGGCCAGCGCGCACCGGCCGACCACCCGGTCGGTGACCGTCGCCGGGTCGACCCGGCCCTGCTCCAGCTCCCGCTTGAGCCGCAGGCTGCCGAGCACGTCCTCCAGCAGGGACCGGGCGTCGATGGTGTAGACGTGCCGGTCGGAGACCACGTCCTGACCGTTGACCAGTGACGGATGGTCGAGGGCACTCATGAGGCCACCTCCGGGGAAACGCGCAGGGTGCCGTCCTCGCCGAGGTGGCGGCGCAGGAAGTCGACGCTGTGCTGGTCGGCGCGGAAGACCGGGTGGTCCACGAGCTGGCGGTGGAAGCCGATGGTGGTGGTCACGCCGGCGCACTCGAACTCCGCCAGCGCCAGCGCCATCCGGTCGAGCGCCTCGTCCCTGGTCGGGGCGTGCACCACGACCTTGGCCAGCAGCGAGTCGTAGAACGGCGGCACCCGGTGCCCGGCGTGCACGTGGGTGTCCACCCGGACACCGGCACCGGTCGGCGGGCGGAACCGGACGACCTCGCCGACCGAGCCCCGCCAGCCGTCGGCCGGGTCCTCGGCGTTGACCCGGCACTGCACCGAGTGCCCGGTGAACACCACGTCGTCCTGGGTGAAGCCGAGCGGTTCGCCGGCCGCGACCCGGATCATCTGCTCGACCAGGTCGATCCCGGTGCGCACCTCGGTGATCGGGTGCTCGACCTGGATGCGCGGGTTCAGCTCGATGAAGTAGAACTCGCCGTGCTGGTCGACCAGGAACTCCACGGTGCCCGCGCTGACGTAGCCGACCGCTCTGGCCAGCGCCACCGCGACCGCGCCGAGGCGGTGCCGCAGCTGCGGGGTCAACACGCCCGACGGCGACTCCTCGACCAGCTTCTGCCAGCGCCGCTGCACCGAGCAGTCGCGCTCACCGAGGTGTACGACGTTGCCGTGCGCGTCGCCGAGCACCTGCACCTCGACATGGCGGGCGGCCGGCACGAACCGCTCCAGGTGCACCCGGCCGTCCTGGAACAGGGTGCGCGCGTTGTGCCGGACCTCGGGGAACGTCCTGACCAGCGCGTCGCGGTCGGGGACCACCGCGATCCCGCGCCCGCCGCCGCCGGCCGCGGCCTTCAGGATCAGCGGGTAGCCGAGTTCCTCGGCCTGGCTGGTGGCGTCGTGCAGATCCTCCAGCGGGTCCTCGGTGCCCGGCGGCAACGGGACCCCGGCGGCCGCGGCCGCGCGGCGGGCCGCCACCTTGTCGCCCATCAGGCCGATCAGCTCGGGCGTCGGGCCGATGAAGGTGAGGCCGATCTCCGCGCAGGCGCTGGCGAACAGCGCGTCCTCGGCCAGGAACCCGTAGCCGGGGTGCACGGCGTCCGCGCCGGTGCGGGCGCAGGCGTAGAGCACCGCCGGGATGTTGAGGTAGCTGTGCTCGGCCGCGCCCGGTCCGAGCGACACCGCCTCGTCGGCCAGCCGGACGGCCGCCGAGTCGCGGTCGGCCTCGGAATGCGCGACCACCGTGGCGATCCCCATCCGGGCGCAGGTGCGCAGCACGCGCACCGCGATCTCGCCCCGGTTGCAGACCAGGATCTTGTCGAACACGGCGCTCACGCCTGCTCGATGGTGAACAGCGGCTGACCGTGCTCGACGACCTCGCCGTTGGTCGCGTGCACCTCGGCCACCACCCCGGCCCGATCGGCCAGCACCTCGTTCATCATCTTCATCGCCTCGACGATCGCGAGCCGCTGCCCGACCGCCACCACGTCACCGACGTCCACGAACGGTGGCGCGCCCGGCTCTGGCGCCCGGTAGAACACCCCGACCAGCGGCGAGGTCACCACCTCGCCGCCGGAGGCCGGTTCGGGTGGGCCGGCCGGTGCCGGTGGGGCGCCGGCGGCGGCCTCGATCTCCAGTCGCAGTTCGCCGAGCGACAGCGCGATCCGCCGCACGCCGGTCGTGTCGACCAGCCGGGCGAGCTCACGCGCCTGTTTGAGCAGCACGGTGAACCCCTCGTCGGTCAACGGGAACGCCAACTCGTTCGTGGTCACGGCAACGCCTTCCCAGCGGTGACGGTGTCGGAAATCGGGCCACACCCGCGGAACCGGGCCCAGCGGTCGGTCAGGACGCGGTCGATCGGGGTACCGCTGAGCTCGGTGAGGTGGCGGTAGAGCGCGTGCCGGATCGCCTCGGCGGTGGCCGGGTGGTCGGTGTGCGCGCCGTCGCCCGGCTCGCCGAGCAGGTCGTCCACCACGCCGGCCGCGTGCAGGTCGCGGGCGGTCAGCCGCAACCCGGCCGCGGCCGTGGCGGCCAGGTCGCTGTCGCGGAACAGGATCGTGGCGCAGCCCTCGGGACTGATCACCGAGTACACCGAGTGCTCCAGTGCGACCAGCCGGTCGGTCACCCCCAGCGCCAGCGCGCCGCCGCTGCCGCCCTCGCCGGTGAGCACGCCGACCACGGGCACCTGCAGGCCGGCGAGCGTGGCGAGGCACTCGGCGATCGCGCCGCTCTGGTTGCGTTCCTCGGCACGGATTCCGGGGTAGGCGCCCGGGGTGTCCAGGAAGGTGACCAGCGGCAGGCCGAACCGCTCGGCGTGGCGCATCAGCCGCATGGCCTTGCGATAGCCGGCCGGGCTCGGCATGCCGAAGTTGCGGGCGACGTTCTCGCTGGTGTCCCGGCCCTTGCGGTGGCCGATCAGCACCACCGGCGCGCCGGCGAACCTGGCCAGGCCGGCGGCGATCGCCGGGTCGTCCTCCTCGCACCGGTCGCCGCGCAGTTCCACGAAGTCGTCGAACAGCAGCGGCAGGTAGTCGTCCAGGCGCGGACGGGCGGGGTGGCGGGCGAGGCCGACGGTGGCCCACGCGTCGGTGGCGGTGCGGCCGGGTTCGCGGCGCGGCGCGGGCAGCGGCGGGCGGGGCGGCGCCGGGACGTGCAGGCTGAGCACCCGGCTGAGGAACGCGCGGTGTTCCTGGCGGGGCACCACCGCGTCGAGGTGACCGTGGGCCAGCAGGTATCCGGCGGTCTGGAAGCCGGCCGGCAGCTCCTGGCGGATCGTCTGGCTGATCACCCGTGGCCCGGCGAAGCCGATCCGCGCGCCCGGCTCGGCCACCACCACGTCGCCGAGCGCGGCGAACGACGCCGACACCCCGCCGTAGACCGGGTCGGCGAGCAGGGACACGAACGGCACACCCTCGGCCCGCAGCCGGCCGACCGCGGCGGCGGTCTTGGCCATCTGGAGCAGGGAGAAGATGCCCTCCTGCATCCGGGCACCGCCGGAGGTCGAGCAGACCACCAGCGGAATCCGCTCGGCCAGCGCGCGGTCGGCGGTCCTCGCGACCTTCTCGCCGACGACCACGCCCATGCTGCCGCCCTGGAAGCGGAAGTCGATGGCGCACACCGCGACCCGCCGGCCGTCGATCGCCCCGACGCCGCACACCGCGGCGTCGCGCAGGCCGGTGCGCGCGGACAGCTCCCGCAGCCGGTCGGCGTAGGGTCGGGAGTCGACGAATGCCAACGGGTCCACCGAGGCCAGCTCGGTCTCGGTCTCGGTGAAGCTGTCGTGGTCGAGCAACACGGCCAGCCGCTCGTGCGCGGTGAGCCGGAAGTGGTGCCCGCAGCGCGGGCACACCCCGACCTGGGCGGCGATCCGGTCCCGGTGCAGTGCCACCGCGCAGCCGGGGCAACGCACCCACGTGCCGGCCGGCACCTCGTCCAGCCTGCGCAGCAGTTCCCGCCTGCGCGCCGCCACCCGGCGGGTGAAGTCCTCTGTGGTCACAGGGCCATCCCGCCGTCGATGCGGATGACCTGGCCGACGATGTAGTCCGCGCGCGGCGAGACCAGGAACGACGCCAGGTCGGCGACCGCGGCCGGCTCGCCGAAGCGGCGCAGCGGGATCACCGACAGCGCCAGGTCCCGGTGCTTGGTCGACAGGCCCTCGGTCATGTCGGTCTCGATGAAGCCGGGGGCGATCGCGTTCACCCGCACGCCGAAACCGGCGACCTCGCGCGCCAGTGATCTGGTCAGCCCGTTGATGCCGGCCTTGGCCGCGGCGTAGTTGCTCTGCATGGCGTTGCCGGTCACACCGACCACAGAGGACACGTTCACCACCGCGCCGGTGTGCCGGCGCATCATGCCGTAGGCGATGGCCCGGCACATGTTGAAGGTGCCGGTGAGGTTGGTGGCCACCACCGCGTCCCAGTCGTCGATGCTCATCCGGAACAGGGGGTTGTCCCGCGCGACGCCTGCGCAGTTGACCAGCGCCGCGACCGGGCCGAGCTCGTCCTCGGCCCGGTCGGCGAACGCCCGCGTCGCGACGTGGTCGGAGACGTCGCAGACAGCGTGCAGGCAACGAGCGCCATGTTCCTGAACCATCGCACGGGTCTTCTCCGCGTTGTCGTCCGCGGATCGGGAGCAGAACGCGATGTCGAACCCGTCCTCGGCGAGGCGGACGGCGATCGCCCGCCCGATGCCGCGAGACGCGCCGGTCACCACGGCGCACGGACGTTCCGGCATCGTGAGCTCCTCTGGCCTGTGCGAGTTGAAACCCGGGATGCGGCGAGGGGTCGCCGACAGGTCCACAGACCCCCGGGAATCCGATGTGGATACGTCGGCCAGCAGATTCCTTGTCATGTATCCGGTTCCCGGCCGGTGCGGTCTGTGGGAGTGCCGTGTCGTCCGCGACGCACCAGCCCGTAGAGCAGGAGCACGCCCGCGATGACCACCTCACCACCCGTTGCCCAACGAACCTCGTTGCCGCGCAAGGGGTTCCGGCCACACCATGGCCGGCCGACGCGATGACCACGGCCGTCTGTGTGATCGGCGCCGGCCCCCGGGGCACGTCGGTGCTCGAACGGCTGTGTGCCAATGCCCCGCACGGCACGCCACTGGTCGTGCACCTGGTGGACCCGTACCCGCCGGGCGCGGGCGCGGTGTGGCGCACCGCCCAGTCCGGCGAGCTGCTGATGAACACGGTCGCCGCGCAGGTCTCGCTCTACACCGACGACAGCGTGCCGTGCGCGGGCCCGGTGGTGCCCGGCCCGAGCCTCTACGAGTGGGCGCGCACGGGGTCGCATCCCGACGAGATCGCCCGCGAGGTGGCCGTCATGGGGCCGGACTCCTACCCCACCCGGCGGTGTTACGGGCACTACCTGCGCGCGTTCTTCGAACGGGTGGTGCGCACCGCCCCGGAGCACGTGACCATCGAGGTGCACCGGGCGACCGCGGTCGGGCTGGCCGACGAGCGGGACGGCCGGCAGACGGTCACGCTCGCCGGGGGCGCCCGGCTGACCGGGCTGGACGTGGTGGTGCTCGCGCTCGGGCACGGCGACGTCGAGCCGACCGCCGACCAGGAGCGGTTGCGCCGGTTCGCCGCGACCCGCCGGTTTCGCTACGTCCCCCCGGCCAACCCGGCCGACGTCGACCTGTCGGGGCTGCGCCCCGGCGCGCCGGTGGCGCTGCGCGGGCTCGGCCTGTGTTTCTTCGACTACCTCGCGCTGCTCACCACGGGTCGGGGCGGACGGTTCGACGACGACGGTGGCCGGCTGCGCTACCTGCCGTCGGGCCGGGAGCCCGTGCTGTACGCGGGATCCCGGCGCGGGGTGCCCTACCACGCGCGCGGGGAGAACCAGAAGGGCGCGGTCCGCCGGCACGAGCCGAGGTTCCTCACCGAGGCGCGGGTGGCGATGTTGCGCCGCCGGCCCGCGGTGTCCTTCCGCCGGGACGTGTGGCCGCTGATCGCCCGTGAGGTGCAGGCCGTCTACTACGAGACCCTGCTTGGCAAGCTGCACGGGCCGGCGGTGGCCTCGGCGTTCCTCGCCGACTACGCGGTCTGTGCGCTCGGCGGCGCCGAGGAGGGCGCGCTGCTCGACCGGTTCGGGCTGGGGCCGGCGCGGCGGTGGGACTGGGAGCGGATCGCCGCGCCGTGCGGCGACCGGGTGTTCGGCGACCGGGTGGAGTTCCGCTCCTGGCTGCTGGGGCAGCTCAGCCACGACCTGGCCGAGGCAAGGGCCGGCAACGTCGGCAGCCCGCTGAAGGCCGCGCTGGACGTGCTGCGTGACATCCGCAACGAGGTCCGGCTGGCGGTGGACCACTCCGGTATCACCGGTGCGTCCTATCGGGACGATCTGGCGACCTGGTACACCCCGCTCAACGCCTACCTGTCCATCGGCCCGCCACCCCACCGGGTGGCCCAGGCCAGGGCGCTGGTGGAGGCGAACGTGCTGCGGCTGCTCGGACCCGGCATGCGGGTTCGGCTCTCGGCGCACGGTTTCCTGGTCGACGCCGCACAGGTGCGCGAGTCCCCGGTGGTGGTCGAGGCGCTGGTGGAGGCCAGGCTGCCCGAGGTCGACCTGTGCCGCAGTACCAACACCCTGCTGCGGCGGCTACTGGCGACCGGGCAGTGCGCGCCCTACCGGCTCGGCTCCTACGTCACCGGCGGCCTGGCGGTGACCGGCAGGCCCTACCACCTGCTCGACGCCATGGGCCGGCCGCACCCGAGGCGGTTCGCGTTCGGCGTGCCGACCGAGTACGTGCACTGGGTGACCGCGGCCGGGGTGCGCCCCGGCGTCGGGTCGGTCACGCTGCTCGACTCCGACGCCATCGCGCGCGCGGCACTTGGCGAAGCCCTTGTGGATCCCGTAATTAACGTCGCCGAAACGGCGAAACTCACCCGATCGACTTGAGATAACCACCGTGAACACTACCGAAAGATTCCTTGCTATGTTCTGCTGGCCAAGACTTTCAGCGCGCGTGGTAACCCGTGCTACCCGAATGAGGTGGGGACTTTGTCGAACGATTCGGACGGCGGAATCAGATTTCTGGTAAATAGGTGCCAACACGCTGACAATAGTGCCTGGGTGGAGCTTATCGAGAAATTCCGGCCGGTGGTGTGGGTGACCATCCGGTCCTGCGGGCACAGCCGCGACGACGCCGAGGACGTCTGGCAGCTGGTCTGGATGCGGGTCTTCCAGAAGATCCATCTGGTGCGCGATCCGAGCAAGGTCCGGGCCTGGATCATCACCGTCGCCCGGCGGGAGGCGCTGCGCCACCAGGAGACGCTGGCCAGGGTGCGCCCCTCGGTCGACATCACCGACGTCGGCGGGGCCGTCGACAGCGACGCCTCCCCGGAGGAGCACGCGCTGGACGTGGCCGAGGCCGAGGCGCTGCACCGGATCGTCACCTCGCTGCCGGCCGACCAGCGCGCGCTGCTGTACCTGCTGTTCGGCGACCAGACGCTGAGCTACGCCGAGATCAGCAACCGGCTGCGCATCCCGCGCGGCTCCATCGGCCCGACCCGCCAACGCATCCTGCGCCACCTGCGCGAGCAGTTCACCCGCCCGGGTCTGCCGCGCCAGCTTGACCACCGCGCCGAACCGCACACCACGAGGAGCTCAGGCCATGACCGTGCACACCGCGGATTTCCTAGAGAACTGGCTGGCCGAGCGGCTCGGTGAGCTTCTCGGCACCACCGCGCCAACCGATCAGTCGTTCGAGGAGATGGGGCTGGACTCCACCGATCTGCTGCTGCTCGCGGCGCGCGTGACGACCGATCTCGGGCTCCGGGTGGACGCGGTCGAGCTGTGGCACTACGAGACGACGTCCGGGTTGGCCAGACATCTGGAGAAAATCGGAACCGGCGCGTGAACACCCCGATCGCCACCCCGATCGCGATCGTCGGTGTCGGCGGGCTGTTCACCGGGTCCGGTGACGTGCGCGCCTTCTGGCACAACGTGGCCCGGGGCACGGACTGTCTGGCCGAGGGGCCGGCCGATCACGGCGGGTTCCTCCCCCCGGTCCCGTTCGCCCCGGCCCGGTTCGGCCTGCCGCCCGCGCTGCTCGCGGCCACCAACGTGGTCCAGCCGCTGTCCATGGTGGTCGCCGAGGCGACGCTGGCCGACGCGGGCGGCCACGACCCGGAACGCACCGCGGTGGTGCTCGGTGTGACCGGCGCCGGCGCGGCCGACCACACGTTCTCCGCCCGGCTGCACGACCCGCTGCTGGCGCGGGTGCTGCGCGCCGCCGGCCTGTCCGACGCCCGCGCCGACGAGGTGGTGGCCGAGTTCGACCAGCTGTTCACGCCGTGGCGCGAACACGCGTTCCCCGGCCTGCTCGACGGCGTGGTGTCGGCCAGGATCGCCAACCGGTTCGATCTGCGCGGGCTGAACTGCACGGTTGACGCGACCAGCGCCAGCTCGCTGGCCGCGGTCCGGATCGCGATGACCGAGCTGGCCACCGGGCGGGCCGACCTCGTGCTCACCGGCGGCTGCGACGTGGAGAACACCGCGTTCATGCGCCTGTGCTTCGCCAGGGCGGGGGTGCTCTCACCGACCGGCCGGGTCCGGCCGTTCGACGCCGGCGGCGACGGCACCCTGCTCGGCGAGGGCATCGGCATGCTCGCCTGCAAACGGCTCGCCGACGCCGAACGGGACGGCGACCGCGTCTACGCGGTGCTGCGCGGCCTCGGCGCCGGCAACGACGGCCGGGGCAACGGCATCCTGGCGCCGAGCGCACCCGGGCAGGCGCGCACGCTGGCGTTGGCCTACGCCGAGGCCGGGATCGACCCGGCGCTGGTCGGGCTGGTCGAGTGCCACGGCACCGGCACCCCGGCCGGTGACCGGGTGGAGTTGGCCGCGCTGGGCCAGGTGTACCGCGACGCCCGGCCGGGCTCGGTCGCGCTGGGCAGTGTCAAGTCCCAGATCGGGCACACCAGGGGTGCCGCGGGCGTGGCCGGACTGCTCAAGGCCGCGCTGGCGCTGCACCACCAGGTGCTGCCGCCCACGCTCGGGGTCGAGCGGCCGCACCCCGCGCTGGCCGGCTCGCCCTTCCACCTCGCCGACCGGGCACGGCCCTGGGTGGTCGACCCGGACCGGCCGCGGCGGGTGGCCGCGGTGTCCGCGTTCGGCTTCGGCGGCACGAACTTCCACTGTGTCCTGACCGAGGCGGACCAGCCGACGCGGCCCGCGCCCGCGGCCGCCCTGGTGCGGTTCTGGCACGCCGAGGACCCGGCGGCGTTGTTCGACACCCCGGGGGTCGGCCGGGCCCCCGCCGACCACGCCCGGCTCGCCGTGGTGGCGGACGGTCCCGAGGAGCTGGCCCGGCGCTGGGCGCTGGCCGAGGACCGGTTGCGCGCCGAGCCGGACGTCGAGGAGTTCGACCTGCCGGGAGCGCACTACCGGCGGCGGGGGCCGGTCGGCCGGGTCGCCGCGCTGTTCGCCGGGCAGGGCAGCCAGTACCCGGACATGGGGCGCGCGGTCGCGGTCGCGGTGCCGGCGGTGCGCGCCGCGTTCGACGGCGCGTCCATGGCGCTGGCCGCTGACCCGCCGCTTGGCCGGGTGGTCTTCCCGCCGGCCGAGTTCGACGACGACGCGCCCGGGCGGCAGCGGGACGCGTTGTGCCGCACCGACTACGCGCAGGCGGCCGTCGCGGCGCTGTCGGTCGGCCAGTTCCGCCACCTCGCCGGGCTCGGGTTCGCGCCCGACGGGATGCTCGGGCACAGCCTCGGCGAGCTGAGCGCGCTGTGCTGTGCCGGCGCCCTGACCGACGCGGAGCTGTTCGAGCTGGTCGCGGTGCGCGGCCGGGCGATGGCCGCGGTGCCCGAGCCCGGCGGCATGGTGGCCGTGCTGGCCTCGCTCGCCGAGATCGAGGAGCACGTCGCGGACACCGGGTTGGCGGTGTGCAACGTCAACGGGCCGCGCCAGGTCGTGGTGGGCGGCGGCGAGGACGGGCTGGCCGCGTTCCTGGCGCGCTGCCGGCACGCCGGGCTGCGCGCGACCCGGCTACCGGTGGCCGCGGCGTTCCACACCGAGCGGGTCGGCCGGGCGGTGGAGCCGTTCCGGCGCGCGGTCGCCGAGATCGGGGTGCGCCCGCCTCGGGTGCCGGTGTATCCGAACTCCGCCGGTGGCCGCTACGGCGCCGACCGCGCGCGCAATGTGGCGACGCTGGCCGACCAGCTGCGCCAGCCGGTGCTGTTCGGGCCTCGGGTCGAGCAGCTGTACGCGGACGGCTTCCGGGTGTTCGTCGAGTTCGGGCCCAAGCGGGTGCTCGGCGGGCTGGTTGGCCAGATCCTGGCGGACCGGCCGGACGTGGTCGTGCTGTCGGTCGACCCCGGGCCGGGCGGCGACGGCGAGTCGGCGTTGCGCCAGACCGTGGCCCGGTTGGCGGTGCTCGGCGCAGTGGCCGTCCCGCCGCCGCCGGTGGCGGTGCCGACGCCACGGACCGAGGACGTGGTCGTGCTGACCGGCGCCGGCGGCCGGGAGCGGCCAGCGCCGGCAAGGACCCGAGTGGTCGGCGCGGAGTCGCTGCTGGCCGAGCAGCTGGCGACGCACGCGGAGTACCTGGCCGGGCAGCTGGAGGTGACCACCAGGCTGGCCGCGCTGCTCGAAGCCGGCCCGGTGGACCAGGCGCTGGCCGACGGGGTGGCGGCGGTGACCCGGCACAGCGAGGTCGTCGGCGAGGTCCATCGGCGGACGACCGAGGTGCTGGGTGAGCTGGCCCGGCTGGCCGGTCGGGACCGGCCGGCCGCCCCGGTGACCGACGCCGCGCCGCGCCCGGT
>NZ_BAAGXS010000106.1:0-23017 GCF_054779715.1 Actinophytocola sediminis
GCGCGCTGGGCGCGGGAGCTGCCGGCGCGGGCGCGCGGCCGGGTGCCCGCGCGGTTCGTCGACGCCGCCGTGGCCTACTGCGCGCTGCTCGGCCCGCGCGCGGGCGACCGGCTGGTCAACGAGGACCTGCACTTCGACAACGTGCTCGCCGGCACCCGGGAGCCGTGGCTGGTGATCGACCCGAAACCGATCGCGGGCGACCCGGAGTTCGGGCTGATCCCGTTGCTGTGGAACAGGTTCGACGACCGGGTCGGCGAGCGGCTGGCGACCGTGTGCCGACTCGCCGGACTGGACGTCGAGCTGGCCAGGCGCTGGACGCTGGTGCGTGCGGTCGAGACGTGGGCCGAGGGCGGCGAGTTCCCCACCGCACGACTGTGCGGCGAGATCGCCGAGGTCGTCGCCGAGTGAGCCGACCCCAGGCCGGATAGCCTGACCGTCGTGGGTTCCGTGAACAGGGTGTTCGTCGCTCAGCTGGCCGGGTTACCCGTCTACGGTCCGGACGGCGAGTCGATCGGCAAGATCCGCGATGTCGTGGTGACCCTGCGCACCGACCGCCAGCCACCCCGGGTGCTCGGCGCGGTCGTCGAGCTGGCCACCCGCCGGCGGATCTTCGTGCCGATGCTGCGGGTCACCTCGATCGACGCCACCGCGGTCACGCTGGCCACCGGCTCGGTCAACCTGCGGCGGTTCAACCAGCGGCCGAGCGAGATCCTCGTCGTCGGCCAGCTGCTGGACGCGCGGGTGACCCTCGAGGAGGACGACGCGAGCGCGGTCGTGGTCGACGCGGCGATGGAGCTGACCCGCACCAGGGACTGGCTGCTCGGCCGGGTCGCCGTGCAGTCGCGGACCGGGCGGCTCGGCCGGCGCGGGCCGGTGCGGGTGGTGCACTGGGAGGACGTGCGCGGTCCGGGGATCGCCGAGCTCGCCCAGCTGCCACAGGGCACGGCCCAGCTGCTGGCGGTGTTCGACTCGATGCGGGCCGCCGACGTGGCCGCCGCGCTGCGGGACCTGCCGGCCAAGCGGCGCTACGAGGTGGCCGACGGGCTCGACGACGAGCGGCTCGCGGACGTGTTCGAGGAGTTGCCCGAGATCGTGCAGAAGGACCTGCTCGCCCACCTCGACGAGGAACGCGCCGCGGACATCCTCGAGGCCATGGACCCAGACGACGCCGCCGACCTGCTCGGCGAGCTGTCCGAGCTGGACAAGGACCGGCTGCTGGAGCTGATGGAGACCGAGGAGTCCGACCCGGTGCGCAGGCTGCTGGCCTACTCCGCGGACACCGCCGGCGGCCTGATGACGCCGGAGCCGATCGTGCTGACCCCGGACGCGACCATCGCCGAGGCGCTGGCCATGGCGCGCAACCCGGACATCACCCCGGCGCTGGCCAGCATGGTGTTCGTCTGCCGGCCGCCGTCGGCCACGCCGACCGGGCGCTACCTCGGCTGCGTGCACCTGCAGCGGCTGTTGCGCGAACCGCCGGGTGAGCTGGTGGCCGGCGCGCTGGACCCCGAGCTGGCCCGGCTGCCGCCGACCGCGCCGCTGGCCGACGTGACCCGCTACTTCGCCGCCTACGACCTGGTGTGCGGGCCGGTGGTGGACGACACCGAGCACCTGCTCGGCGCAGTGACCGTCGATGACGTGCTGGATCACCTGCTGCCGGCCGGCTGGCGCGACGACGGTGACTGGGCACCCGGTGGCGGCACGACCGAGAGCGCGGCCGCCGATGGCTGAGACCCGACGCCGCCGACTCGACCAGCCGCGGTCGACCCGCAGGCTGCGGCTGCCGGTGTGGGATCCGGAGATGTTCGGCCAGCTGTCCGAACGACTCGCCCGGTTCCTCGGCACCGGGAAGTTCCTGTTCTGGCAGACACTGCTCGTGATCAGCTGGATCGCGCTGAACCTGTTCGCGGTCACCCTGCGGTGGGACCCGTACCCGTTCATCCTGCTGAACCTGGCGTTCTCCACCCAGGCGGCGTACGCGGCACCGTTGATCCTGCTGGCGCAGAACCGGCAGGACAACCGGGACCGGGTGTCGCTGGAGGAGGACCGGGCGCGGGCCGCGCAGACCAAGGAGGACACCGAGTTCCTCGCCCGCGAGCTGGCGGCGCTGCGGCTGGCCGTCGGTGAGGTCGCCACCCGCGACTACCTACGCGGTGAGCTGGACAAACTGCGCAAGGACCTGCGACGCCGGCCGACCCCGGAGTCGATCCGCGACGACGCGCGCTGGTCGGACTAGTCGGCCAGGCGGGTGCACAGCTCGCCGAAGTTGGCGAGCTCGGCCTGGTCGAAATGGTCGATGAAGTGGCGGACGACACCGGCGAGATGCGTATGCGCGGCCTCACGGAGAGTGTCCACGCCCTTGGTGGTGAGCACGGCGACGACACCGCGGCCGTCGCCGGTGAAGCGTTCGCGGGTGACCATCCCGGCCACCTCGAGTCGGTCAACCAGCCGGGTGACACCCGACCGGGACAGCAGGACGGCGTCGGCCAACTCGGCCATCCGCAGCCGGCGGTCGGGGGCCTCGGCCAGCTGAACCAGCACGTCATAGCCGCCGAGGGACAGCGGATGCGCGGCGACCAGCTCGGTTTCGAGCACCCGGACGATCCGCGCGTGCGCCCGCAGGAACGAGCGCCACGCGTCGACCTCGAACCCGGTTGGTAACCGGTTCACGGCTGGTTCCACCACGTGGGTGATGTTACGGAACGCTCGTGCCCACTTGCATCTTCACCGAGACGGTCACCGGAACGGTTGTTGTGTATTGCCCGTAGCATGAAATCTGTGACGACCAGCGAGCCAACTCGGGTTCCCGACGTCGAGGCCGTTCGCGCGGCGTTGGCGGGCGTGCAGGACCCGGAGATCCACAAGCCGATCACCGACCTCGGCATGGTCAAGAACGTGACCGTCGGTGAACACGGTGCCGTTCACGTGGAGATCTATCTGACCGTGGCCGGCTGTCCACTGCGAGACAAGATCACCCGCGACGTGACCACGGCGGTCACCGCGGTCGAGGGTGTGGGTGAGGTCACGGTCGAACTGGACGTGATGAGCGACCAGCAACGCACCGAACTGCGCCGCAGCCTTCGCGGGGACGCCGAGGAGCCGAAGATCCCGTTCGCCGAGCCGGGATCGCTGACCAGGGTGTACTGCGTGGCGTCCGGCAAGGGCGGGGTCGGCAAGTCGAGCCTGACGGTGAACCTGGCGGTGGCCATGGCCGCGCGCGGGCTGTCGGTCGGCGTGGTCGACGCGGACATCTACGGCCACTCGGTGCCCAGGATGCTCGGCGCGCACACCCGGCCGACGCGGGTGGAGAAGATGATCCTGCCGCCGGAGGCCAACGGCGTGAAGGTCATCTCGATCGCGATGTTCACCCAGGGCAACACGCCGGTGGTGTGGCGGGGGCCGATGTTGCACCGGGCGCTGCAGCAGTTCCTGGCGGACGTCTTCTGGGGCGACCTGGACGTGCTGCTGCTCGACCTGCCGCCCGGCACCGGCGACATCGCGATCTCGGTCGCCCAGCTGATCCCGAACGCGGAGATCCTGGTGGTGACCACGCCGCAGCTGGCGGCCGCCGAGGTGGCCGAGCGCGCGGGCGCGATCGCGTTGCAGACCAGGCAGCGGCTGGCGGGCGTGATCGAGAACATGTCGTGGCTGGAGCTGCCGGACGGTTCACGGATGGAGCCGTGGGGCTCCGGCGGTGGCCAGAAGGTGGCCGACTCGCTGACCAGGACCGTCGGCGCGGACGTGCCCCTGCTGGGCAAGGTGCCGATGGACCCCCGGCTGCGTGAGGCAGGGGACGAGGGAAAACCCCTGGTCACCGCGGTCCCGGAGGCTCCGGCCGCGCAGGTGCTGACCGACATCGCGACCCGGCTGTCGGTCAGGGCACGCGGCCTTGCCGGCCGCATGCTGTCGGTCTCCCCAGCCTGACCGGTCCGGACACTGCCCTGAATGCCTCATTCGAGACGCTCAACGTCCTGAATGAGGCATTCAGGGCGTTGGCGCTAGGTGGCGTCGGGGTCGAAGGTGGCGGGTTTGGTTGGGCCGCCGGTGGTGGCTTCGGGGGTGGGGTCCTGGCGCTTGGGGGTGGCGGGCGGCGGTGGCGTGTGGCCGTTGGGCTTGGTGTGGCCGTTGGGGGTGTCCACGTCGTCGAACAGGTGGCGGGTGACGGCTCGGCGCGGGTCGAAGTTGCGTAGTTGCTGCAGGTCTTCGAGGGGTTTGCGGAGCTCGTCGAAGTCGTCGCCCATCTCGTTCTTGAGCTGGTCCCTGGCGCCGGTCGCGTACTCGCGGACCTTGCGCACGTTGCGGCCGAGCCACGCCGCCGCGGACGGCAGCCGCTCCGGACCGAGAATGAAGAGGCCGGCCACCACAATGATAAGAATCTCGGCCAAGCCGATGCTGTCGAACACTGTGGCCTACCTTCACCGAACGAATGTCACCAGGACCAGGGTAGCCAATCAGTCCGACTGCAGGGTCACCTGAATCGTCAGCTCGCGTCCACCCCTGGCCAACACCACCGGCACCCGCTCACCGATGTCGTGCAGCCGCACCGCGACGATCAGCTCCGCCGCGTCCGCGATGCCCCGGTCGCCGACCTTCCGGATCACATCACCCTGCTTGATGCCCGCCTTCGCCGCCGCGCCGCCGTCGCGCACGTTCTGCACCTTGGCGCCCTCTGCCGTGTCCGCCGACACCGACGCCACGTTCACGCCAAGGTCGGCGTGGTTCACCTTGCCGTCCCGGATGAGCGCCTCGACGATGCCGCGCGCGTAGTCGATCGGGACCGCGAAGCCGAGGCCGACACTGCCGGTACTGGCCCCGTCGGTCTGGATCGACGTGTTGATGCCGACCAGCGCCCCGGTCGAGTCCACCAGCGGACCGCCCGAGTTGCCCTGGTTGATCGCCGCGTCGGTCTGGATCGCGTCGTAGGCCGCGGGCTCCCCGCTCTCGCCGGTCAGCACCGGCCGGTTCAACGCGCTGACGATGCCCTGGGTGACCGTGTCGTTCTGCCGAAGCGGCGAGCCGATCGCGATCACCGTGTCACCGACCTGCAGGTCACCGGAGCGGCCGAGCTGGATGACCGTCGGGTTCCGCACGTCCACCTTGATCACCGCGAGGTCGGACTTCGCGTCCAGGCCGACCAACTCGGCCTTGACCCGGGTGCCGTCGACGAACTTCACGGTGAGCTCCCGGCCGTCGGCGGCCGAGAAGACCACGTGCTCGTTGGTCAGGATGTAGCCGTTGCTGTCGATCACCGCGCCGGAGCCCTCGACGGACTGACCCTCGCTGATCCGCACCTCGATGGTCACCACCGCGGGCCGCACCCGGCGCGCGATGTCGGCGACCGAGCCAGCCGGGCGTTCCTTGCTCGCGGACACCTGCGCCAGCGAGATGTCCTGGTTGAGCCGCTCACCGCCGCGCCCCAGGTACCAGCCGGCGACCCCGCCCGCGGTGCCGATCAGCAAGGCCACCAGCCCGAGCGTGAGCAGCGCGGTCACCCTGACCCGGCGACCGAAGATCAGCTCCGGCAGGCTGAGCAGCTGACCGGCCGGCCGGTCGGACTTCTTGTGGTCCCGGGCGCGCTTGGCGTCCTCGGCGCCCAGTGCCGGCGGGCCGATCACCGCACCTGCCGCCGGGTCACGCCACGGGTCGCCCGCCGCGTCGTCGTCCCACGGGTCGACCCCGTTGGGCGAGTCGTCCGTCGGTGGGCGCTGGAGCAGCTCGGTGCCGCCATGCGGCCGGCCGAACGCGCTGGCCAGCGACTCCGGCACCGGCGGCGCGGCCTTCAGCTCGGCGAACGCCGCCCGCGCACCCGCCGGCCCGCCGGGCTGGGCGGAGAACGGGCCGTCCACCCCACTCGGCCGGCCGAACACCGCCGCACTCGACGGGTCGACGGCCGGGCGGTCCAGCGGACGCGGTCCCAGCCTCGGCCGATCGTTCGGTGACTCGGGGATCTGCTGGTCGTTCATCGCTGCTCAGCCTGCCTGATCACCGGTGAAGTCGGCGTAGCGGCCGGGGTGCGGCGGCTCAGCGACCAGCGGTGTGCAGGATGTAGCCGGCCTGCTTGATCTGGTTGGCGTCGGCGACGGCCGGCCGGTCCGGCTGGGTGCCAACGGCGGGCCGGGGCTCCTCGTCGCCGCCGGTGCTCACCAGCGCCAGCGCGCCGAGCACCAGACCGGACACCACGACACCGGCGCCCTGGGCGGTGCGCCTGCTCGAGCGACGCCCGAGTACCGCGTCGCCCTCACCGAGTTTGGCGGACGACCCGAGCGGCGGACTCGCCCCAAAAGGGGCCGGCATCCGTTCCGGTCGCTGCACGACCACCAGCTGACCGTCATCGGTCATCGCCAACCCGTCCGGCGCGGTCGGCATCTCGACCTGCTGGGGGATGGCGCGCAGCGTGGCGAGCAACCCCGCCGGCACGGACGGCACGTCGGCGGACTGGACCACGGACGCGGTCTGCCGCTGCGCGACGATGTCGGCCAGGCAGTGTGGGCACCTTGCCATGTGTGCCGACGCGCGGTCATGCGCCGTCGCGGACAGTTCCCCGTCGACGAAGGCAACCACGACGTCCGGCAGAAGATGCTGTTCGGACAGACCCCAACCGCGCTCGTCGGTCACGACCTACCCTCCCGTACGAGTTCTCTGCGCCGCTCCAGCGACGCCCGCAAAGCCTGGCGCCCACGGTGAATCCTGCTTCGAACAGTACCCAACTTCACCCCGAGTGTGGCACCGATCTCCTCGTAGGAGAGTCCTTCGACGTCACAGAGCACGACCGCGGCCCGGAACTCCGGGGGCAGCTCGTCCAGCGCGGCCTGCAGGTCGGGGTCGAGATGGGTCTCGACATAGACCTGCTCCGGGCTCGGGTCGTCGCCCGCGAGCCGGTCGGTGTCCTCTGGCAGGCCCTCCATGCGCAGCCGCGAGCGGCGCCGGGCCATGTCGAGGAACAGGTTCGTGGTGATGCGGTGCAGCCAGCCCTCGAAGGTGCCCGGCTTGTAGCTCGACAGTGACCGGAAGACCCGGATGAAGGTCTCCTGGGTAAGGTCCTCGGCGTCGTGCGCGTTGCCGCTCAGGCGGTAGGCGAGCCGGTAGACCCGGTCGGCGTGCTCCCGCACGACCTCGTCCCACGACGGCGGGGTCCAGGTGGACTCCTCGTCCACGTGGACGGGTTGCACTGGCTCGGCAACAGCGGTGCCGGTCGACTGCTTGTGCATCGGGCGGGTAGCCACCTCCCTGGGGCTGTCAGCCCCACTGTCATGCTCAACGCCGACTCTGCCCATCGTGTTCCCACCCCTGCCGTCGCGGTTCAGCTTCCTGTACCGCTCTCGATCCCCTTGCAAACCTGATACTGCTTTCCCCTGATGTGAAGGTAGTGAGAGGCGCCTGAGAGGCGGCTGAGAAATGCGCGGTGACCGGCTTGCACCAGTTTCCGGCCGGATAACGCTAACCTCACATGCCGTGGCATCCGATACGCCGACGATCGACACGGACGCGCTCGCGGCCTACGTCGACGGCTTCGTCTCCGAGGACGACGCGCTGGTCAACGCCCGTGCCAGAGGCGTTGAGCTCGGCTGCGCGCCGATCTCGCCGGCAGGCGGAGCCATCCTGCGTTTCCTGGCGACCACGCTGCGGGCCAAGGCCGTGGTGGAGATCGGTACCGGATCGGGTGTCAGCGGGTTGTACCTGCTGCGTGGGATGGCACCGGACGGGGTACTCACCTCCATCGACGTGGAGCCCGAGCACCAGAGCGCCGCCAAGCGGGCGTTCGCCGGCGCCGGCATGGGCCAGGGCCGGGCCAGGCTGATCATGGGCCGCGCGCTGGACGTGCTGCCCCGGCTGACCGAGGAGGCCTACGACCTGCTGTACGTGGACGCCGCCCGGCAGGAGTACCCGGGCTACCACGAGCAGGGCGTCCGGCTGCTGCGGCCGGGCGGGGTGATCGCGTTCGACAACGTGCTGTGGTCCGGCCAGGTCGCCAACCCGGCGCGCCGGGACGCGGAGACGGTGGCGCTGCGGGAGGTCACCCGGGCCGTGCGGGAGGACGACCGGCTGGTGCCGATCCTGCTCCCCCTCGGCGACGGCCTGCTGGTCGCCGCGAAGGCGCACTAGCCGGGCGGGTCAGCTCTCGGAGGCGACGAAGCCGCCGACCAGCGCGCCCGCGCCGAGTCCGATCACCACGACCGCCCAGCCGGCGCCGTCCCAGGTCGACTCGCCCTGCCACCAGCCCCACAACGCGCTCGCCGCCAGGCCGAACGGCAGGAACATCAGCAGGCCGCCGATGATCCCGGTGCCGATCCGCAGGCCGCTTCGCCGCCTGCGCTTGCCGTCTGCGCGGGCGTCGGCGACCGGGGACATCTGCCACATGGCGCGGAACGGGTCCTGTTCCGGCGGCGGCTGCGGTTCCATGCGCCAACGGTATGTGGTCCGGCCGGCGAACGGGAGCTATTCGGCGCGTTCGCCCTTGCCGAGCACCACGACACCGCCCGGACTGACCGTGTACCGCTCGCGGTCGGCCGCGGCGTCGACGCCGACCCTGGCGCCGTCGCGCACCGAGACGTTCTTGTCCAGGATCGCCCGGCGCACGACCGCGCCCCGGCCGACCCGGACCCCCGGCAGCAGCACGCTGCCCTCGACCGTGGCGCCGTCCTCGATCATCACGTCCGCGCTGATCACCGAGTCCTTCACGAAGGAGCCGGAGACGATCGAGCCGGGGCCGACGATCGACTCGACCGCGGTGCCGGTGTTGACGAACTTGGCCGGCGGCAACGGGGGCGTCGCGGTGCGGATCGGCCAGCGGTGGTTGTACAGGTTGAAGACCGGGTGCACGGACACCAGGTCCATGTGGGAGTCGTAGTAGGCGTCCAGGGTGCCGACGTCGCGCCAGTAGCCGCGGTCGCGCTCGGTGGCGCCGGGGACCTCGTTGTCGTCGAAGTCGTAGACCATCGCGCCGCCGTCGGCGACCAGCATCGGGATGATGTCCCCGCCCATGTCGTGCATCGACTCCGGGTTGGCCGCGTCCGTGCGCAGCGCGTCGAGCAGCACGTCGGTGCGGAAGACGTAGTTGCCCATGGACGCGAAGGTGACCTCCGGGTCGTCGGGCACGTGCGGGGGCTCGGCCGGCTTCTCCAGGAACCGGGTGATCCGGCCGTGGCGGTCGGAGTCGATGCAGCCGAACGCCTTCGCCTCGGTCCGTGGCACCCGGATCCCGGCGACGGTCACCCCGGCGTCGGTCTCCATGTGCTGGTCCACCATCTGCGAGGGGTCCATCCGGTACACGTGGTCGGCGCCGAAGACCACGATCTGGTCCGGGCGCTCGTCGTAGACCAGGTTCAGCGACTGGAAGATGGCGTCCGCGCTGCCGGTGTACCAGCGGGGTCCGAGCCGCTGCTGGGCCGGCACCGGGGTGATGTACTGCCCGAGCACGCTGGACAGCCGCCACGTGGTGGAGATGTGGCGGTCCAGCGAGTGCGACTTGTACTGGGTCAGCACGCACAGCCGGTGATAGCCGCCGTTGACCAGGTTGGACAGCACGAAGTCGATCAGCCGGTAGTTGCCCCCGAATGGCACGGCGGGCTTGGCCCGGTCGGCGGTCAGCGGCCAGAGCCGCTTCCCCTCACCGCCGGCGAGCACGATCGCGAGCACGTTGGGCTGGCCCTTCACGTGCTGACCCTAACCGCGCGCCGGTGATCAGGGCTACCTTGCGGAGGTGCGACTCGGACTCTTAACCCGGGAGTTCCCTCCCGAGGTCTACGGCGGCGCGGGGGTACACGTCGAGTTCCTGGTGCCCCGCCTGCGGGAACTGATCGATGTGGACGTACACGCGTTCGGCGCGCCCCGCTCGGCCGACGGTGTGCACTCGCACAACCCCACCGGGCTCGAACACGCCAACACCGCGCTGCGCACGCTGTCGGCCGACCTGTCGATGGCCGCCGCGCTCGACGGGGTCGACCTGGTGCACTCGCACACCTGGTACGCCAACTTCGCCGGGCAGCTCGCCAAGCTGCTCTACGGCGTCCCACACGTGATCACCGCGCACTCACTGGAACCGCGCAGGCCGTGGAAGGCCGAGCAGCTCGGTGGCGGCTACCAGCTCTCCTCGTGGGTGGAGCGGACCAGCTACGAGTCCGCCGACGCGATCATCGCGGTGAGCGCCGCCATGCGCACCGACGTGCTCGACTGCTACCCCGGGCTCGACCCGGCGCGGGTGCGGGTCGTGCACAACGGCATCGACTCGGCGGCCTACCACCCCGTCACCGAGGACGACGCGCTGCACCGCTACGGCGTGGACCCCGACCGCCCGATCGTGGTGTTCGTCGGCCGGATCACCCAGCAGAAGGGCGTCGGCCACCTGATCGCGGCCGCCCACCAGATCGACCCGGCAGCACAGGTCGTGCTGTGCGCCGGCGCGCCGGACACGCCGGAGATCGCGGCCAGGACCCGTGCGGAGGTCGAGGAGCTGTCGATGGCCCGCGACGGCGTGATCTGGCTGCAGAAGATGCTCCAGCCGGCGGAGGTCCGCCAGCTGCTCAGCCACGCGACGGTGTTCGTCTGCCCGTCGGTCTACGAGCCGATGGGCATCGTGAACCTGGAGGCGATGGCGTGCGGCACGGCGGTCGTGGCCTCCGATGTCGGAGGCATCCCGGAAGTGGTCCAGGACCGGCGGACCGGGCTGCTGGTGCACTACGACCCGGCCGACGAGTCCACCTTTCGAGTGGACCTGGCGACCGCGGTGAACGAGCTGCTCGCGAACCCGTCACTGGCGCGTGCCTTCGGCGCCGCCGGCCGGGCGCTGGCGGAGCGGGAGTTCTCCTGGACGGGCGCGGCGGCCAGGACCGTCGAGGTCTACGACTCGGTGCTCCCCTGAGCTCCAGTCCGGGTGGAGACCGACTGATATCAGGGTCATTCCTGAGAGCGCGTTCAGCCGGCGGCGGTTAACTTTGCCAGGTGGCTCAGACATCACCGGCGCCCCGACTCCGAATCCGCTTCGCGCGGTTCTCGGTGGCGTCCGCGATCGCCACCGGGATCAGCCAGCTCGTGCTGCTGACCGTCTACTGGGTCGGCTGGAGCCAGGACGCGGCGGCGGCGAGCACGATCGCGTTCCTCGCCGGCTCGGTGCCCCACTTCCTGATGGTCCGCTACTGGGCGTGGGCCGACACCGACCCCGGCCGGCTGCGCCAGCAGCTGACCACCTACTTCACCGTGACACTGATCAGCGGTGTGGCCGCCATCGGCCTGACCACCGTGGCCGAGCAGGCGTTCCTGCCGCTGGTGGCCGACCAGGGCTGGCGCGCGGTACTGCTGGTGGTGAGCTACCTGGCCGCGAGCGGCCCGGTGTTCCTGGTGAAGTTCGCCCTGTTCAACCGGGTGTTCGCTCAGCGCCCGTACGCGGCGGCCAACTCGACCAGGGTCCGCGCGGCGAACCCGGTCGCCCCGGCGGTCACCTCGTCGTAGGTCCGCTCGGCCCGCGCCGGGCCGGCGATGTCCAGGTGCGCCCACGGCAACCCGCCGGTGAACTCCCGCAGGAACATGGCCGCGCCGATCGCGCCGGGGCCGGTCGGGCACTGCGCGACGTCGGCGACGTCACTGCGCACCGTGTCCGCGAACTCGCCGTCGACGCTGTCCAGGTCCGAGGCCAACGGCATCCGCCACCACCGCTCGCCGGCCGCCGACCCGGCCGCGTTGACCCGGTCCCAGACCGCGTCCTGGCTGGCGAACACCCCGCCGGTGCGCAGGCCGAGCGCTATCTTCATCGCCCCGGTCAGCGTGGCCACGTCGACCACCAGGTCCGGGGACAGCGTGGCGACCGCGTAGGCCAGCGCGTCGGCCATGATCATCCGGCCTTCGGCATCGGTGTTGGTGACCTCGGTCGTGCGCCCGCCGTAGTGCCGCACGACGTCGCCCGGTCGGTAGGCCGACCCGGAAAGGTGGTTCTCCGCACACGGGACCAGCCCGGTCACCCGCACGTCCGGCGCCAGCTCGGCGAGCGCGGTCACCGCGGCGATCACCGCCGCGCCGCCGGACATGTCCGTGCGCATCAGGTGCATCCCGTCGGCCGGCTTCACCGAGATGCCGCCGGTGTCGAACGTGATGCCCTTGCCGACCAGCACGACGTGCGGCGCCCCGCGCCTGCCCCGCAGCGCCAGCTCGACGAACCTTGGCGGCCTGCTCGACCCGCCGCCGACCGCGAGCACACCGCCGAAGCCCTGCGCGGCCAGCCACCGGTCGTCCCGCACGGTCACCCGCACGCCGGGCGCGCGGCCGGCGACGCGCTCGGCCGTACGGGCGAGCCACGCCGGGTCCTTGACGTTGGACGGCGTGTTCGCGAGGTCTCTGGCCAGCGCGGTCGCGCTGGCCAGTACCGCCGCCCGGCGAACGGCGTCGGTCAGCTCCGGCCGGTCCGCGCCGGTCACCAGCCGGATCGTGCGCAGTCGCGGGACCGCCGGGGTCCCGGTGACCTGGTAGGCGTAGCCGCCGAGCCGCAGACCGAGCACCAGCTCGCCGACCTCGGGTAGGCCAAGGTCGGGCGGCAGCTCGAGCGCGAGCGCCCGGTCGGTCGGCCTGCCGGCGTCGGCGTCGCGCTCGATCCTGGCGTTCACCGCCCTGGTCAACGCCGCGCCCGCGGTGCGCCAGTGGCCGGGGGTGCCGTCGCCGGTGCCGACCAGCCAGGCCACGCCGGAACCAGCTGGTCCCGGGTGCACCTCCCCCGCCTTGCCGGTGTGCGCGACGGCGGCCGGCCACTCGCCGTCGAGGATGTCCCGGCCGGGCACCAGTGGCGTCGCCGCGTCACCGGAGCCCGTCGCGGTGACGACGGCCAGCGGCGTGCCCCGCCGTGGCGCCGTGATCGTTTCCACCTCGGGGAGTGCCGTCGGTAGGACGGGTACCGACGTGTGCACGAGACCTCCATTCGAGGACCTCGGGCCCTCCACTCTGGACAGGGGGGTCAGCCGGCCGCGACCTTCAACGCGTCCCCGAGAGCGCTCGCCTCCTCTGCCGACATCTCGACGACGAGGCGTCCACCACCCTCGAGTGGGACGCGCATCACGATGCCCCTACCCTCCTTGGTCACCTCGAGGGGACCGTCACCGGTCCGGGGCTTCATGGCCGCCATAGCGTGCTCCCTCCGTCATAGCCTGCCGCTCCGGACGGGGCCAACCGGCCGAAGACGGTGACATTCTCCCCTATGGCATCTCGGCGGTGAAATCGAACCGATCAACTGCGTGTCGATGACCGGCCGTTATGCGCCCGAAACCCCCTGGCGCCGGGCCGCCGCCGACTGGGAGGATCGAAAATCGTGCGAGCCAGGTCCGCGCTGTTCGACGTGTACGGCAGCTACCTCCGAGCCCGAGGTGGCGTTGCCGCCATCGCCGCGTTGGTGCGCCTGCTCGAGCCGCTTGGCTTCGAGGCCCCGGCGATCCGCACCGCGGTGTCCAGAATGGTGCGTCAGGACTGGCTGTGTCCGGTACGGCTCGCGGAGGGCCCCGGCTACGCGCTGACCGCCAGGGCCGAGCGCAGGCTCGACGAGGCGGCCGCCAGGATCTACCGGACCCGTCCCTCTACTTGGGATGGTCGGTGGCAGGTGCTGGCGCTGGACGAGCTGCCGACCCGCACGGCCCGCGACCGGCTCGACTCGTCGCTGCGGCTGCTCGGCTACGGCCCGCTCGGGCCGACCACCTGGGTCGCCCCCCGGCCATCGGCCGCGCTGACCGAGGTGCTCGAGACCGAGGGCCTTGCCGGCCGCACGTTCGTCGGCGAGCACGACGGCGACGACGCCGAGCTGGCCGCCCGCGCGTGGGACCTGGACACCCTGGGCACCGACTACGCGGCCTTCGTCACCGAGTGGCAGCCGATCGTGTCCGCAGTGGACGGTTCGGCGCCGGCAGAGGCCTTCGCCGCGTCCCAGCACCTGCTGCACGCGTGGCGCAAGTTCCTGTTCCGCGACCCCGGCCTGCCGCCGTCCCTGCTGCCGCCTGGCTGGCCGGGGACCGAGGCGGCAGACTTCTTCGACCGGGAGACCGCGCGCCTGGCTCCGGCCGCGGAGACGTTCCTGTCGGACTGTCTCAACCGAGGCACCCGCGCGCGCTCCAGCGCATGACCTGTGGAGGTAGCACACCGTGGCCGTACTGCTGGTCGATGATCGCGACGGGGTCCGCACGCTGACGCTCAACCGGCCGGAGTCGTTCAACTCGCTGACCGTCGAGCTCAAGGAGCGCCTGCTCGAGGCGCTGACCGACGCCGCGGGCGACGACTCGGTGCGCGCGGTGGTGCTCACCGGCGCCGGCAAGGCGTTCTGCGCCGGGCAGGACCTCAAGGAGCACGTCGCCGTGTTGCGCGCGGCCGACCCGGAGCCGTTCCGGACCGTCGCCGAGCACTACAACCCGATCGTCCGGGCGCTGACCGGGATGCCGAAACCGGTGATCGCCGCGGTGAACGGGATGGCCGCCGGTGCCGGCGCCTCGTTCGCCTACGCGTGCGACCTGCGGGTGGCGGCGCCGAAGGCGAAGTTCCTGATGGCCTTCGCCACCATCGGCCTCACCGCGGACTCCGGTGCTTCGTGGACGTTGTCGCGGCTGATCGGCTACGGCCGGGCGATGGAGATGGTGCTGCTGGCCAAGCCGGTGACCGCCGACGAGGCGTTGGCGCTCGGCATGGTCACGCAGGTGGCGCCGGACGCGCTCGGCGCGGCGACGGAGCTGGCCGCGCGGATGGCCACCGGGCCGACAACCGGCTTCGCCAGGATCAAGGAGGCGATGCTGGTCGCCGCGGGGTCCGATCTGGAGGGTGCGCTCGCCTGCGAGGGCGACGGCCAGCGCGCGCTTGGCGGCTCACCCGATCACCGGGAGGCCGTTGAGGCCTTCGTGGAGAAGCGGACGCCGGTATTCACCGGCCGGTGACCTCCGACTCGGCGGCGGCCAGGGCGGTCTCGATGCGTTCGCGGGCGCCGGCGAGGTGGCGGTCGCAGAGCTTGGCCAGCGTCTCGCCGCGCTCCCAGAGCGCGAGCGAGTCCTCAAGGGGCAGTCCGCCGCTCTCCAGCTTCGCGACCACCTCGGCCAGCTCGTCGCGCGCCTGTTCGTAGTTCAGGCCGTCGGTCGGGTCGTCGGTCACGTGGCTGGAGTCTCCAATCGGGAGTGCGAGTTCACCAGCACCGTAGCCACCGCCTGGTCGTAGCCGACGAACGCCTCGGCGAACTCGGCGCCGTCGCGTTCGGCGACCGCGTCCTCGATCCGCTGGAGCGCGCTGGACACCCGTTCCCGATGCTGGGAGCCGCGACCGAACCACCAGCGGGTGCCGGCGTACACCGAGGTCACCTCGGACAGCTCGCGCAACCGGTTGGGCAGCGCGCGGCGGCCGGGGGCGTCGCAGCCCGCGCACAGCGCCGCCCAGCACTCGGCCGCGGCGGCGTCGGCCCGGCGAGCCCGGTCCCGGACCAGCTCGGCGGTCGAGCGTAAGGTCGGCGTGCGGGCCATGGCCTGCGTGACCGCGAAGGTCGCGCTGATGGTCAGCGGCAGGAAGGTCGGGTCACGCTCCAGCCTTGGCACCGTTACCTCCACTCGCGCTCGGCTCGCGGTCGGAGACGGTCGCGTGCACCGCGCCGTCGGCGACCCGGACTCTCAGCTGGGTGCCGTCGGCGGCCTCGGCGACCGAGCGGAGCACCCGCGAGTTCCCGTCGTCGTCGACGCGCTGCACGACCGCGTATCCGCGGGCAAGCGTGGCGGCTGGTCCCAACGTCGTCAAGCGGGCACCAGTGTGGTTCAGGTGCGCCGCCTCGGCGGCCACCAGCGCCTTCACCGCCCGCCGTGATCGCTCCACAAGGGTGTTGACCTGCGCACTTCGCTGTTCCAGTGGCGTCAGTGGGTCGCTGAGGACGGGTCGGCTGCGCAGCGCGATGAGCAGCCGGCGCTCACGATCCACCCAGCCGTGAAGCGCGCGGCGGGCGCGGTCGCGGAGCTGGCGGACTTTCGCGGTCTCCTCGGCGATGTCGGGCACCACCCGTTTGCCGGCGTCGGTCGGGGTCGAGCAGCGCAGGTCGGCGACGTGGTCGAGCAGTGGGGTGTCCTGCTCGTGGCCGATCGCGGAGACCACCGGGGTGGCGCAGGCGGACACCGCGCGCAGCAGCGTCTCGTCGGAGAAGGGCAGCAGGTCCTCGACGCTGCCGCCGCCGCGGGCGATCACGATCACCTGCACGTTCCGGTCTCTGTCCAAAGAGGACAGTGCGTCGACGATCTGGGGCACCGCGAGCGCGCCCTGCACGGCGACGTTCTCGACCCGGAACCGGACGGCCGGCCAGCGCGCCCGCGCATTGGTCAGCACGTCCTTCTCCGCGGCCGATGCGCGGCCGGTGACCAGGCCGACGGTGTGCGGCAGGAACGGTGGCCTTCGCTTACGTCGCTTGTCGAAGATCCCTTCCGCGGCAAGGAGTTTGCGCAGCCGCTCGATGCGCGCGAGCAGCTCGCCGATGCCGACCGCGCGGATCTCGTCGGCGCGCAGGGACAGCGTTCCCCTGCCGATGAAGAACGCCGGTTGGGCGTGCAGGATGACCCGGGTGCCGTCGGTCAGCGGTTGTTCGCGCAGCAGTCCGGTGGCGCAGGTGACGGTCATCGAGACGTCGGCGGCCGGGTCGCGCAGGGTGATGAACGCGGTGCCGGTGCCCGGGCGGTTGGAGATCTGGGTGACCTGGCCCTCGACCCAGATGTCGCCGAGGCGGTTGATCCAGTCGGCGATCTTGCGGGCGACCGTACGCACCGGCCATGGGCGCTCGGGGGTGGTGGCGGGCTCAGTCACCGGTGTCGCGCACCGTCGCGATACGCCGAGTCAGCATGCCGACGAACGACGGGCGGTTGGCGTTGGCGCGCTCGTAGTCGAGTAGTTCGGCGAGCTCGTCGGCGGTGAAGCGGCGGAGCCGGGCGCGGAGTTGGGCCAGGGACAGGGTGTCGTAGTTCTCCGCCGCGGCGAGGTCGCGTTCGGCGGCGGCGGTCTGCTCGGCGAGCGCGCGCTGCTCGGCGACCCAGGGGTCGTCGGCGGGGAAACCGTTCGCCGACCGCGTGGCGGTCTCCGCTTCGGTGTCGCCTTCGGGGTCGCCTTCGGGGTCGGTGTCGTCGGTGTCGTCGTCGGTGTCGTCGGTCACCCGGTCGAACGCGGACCGGCGGGCGCGGTCGTCGGTGCGGTCACCGTCGGTGCGGTGACTGTCGGTGCGGTCGTCGTCCTCGAGGTCTTCGTCGAAGGTGGCCCACTCCGGGGTTTCCTCGGCCTGGCTCAGGCTCGAGAGCACCTCGTCGCCGCGGATGGCGAGTTCGGTGACCTGTTGCTGGACACGCATGGAGACCTGGAGTGCCTGGCTGGCGACGGTGACCGGGAGGCCGGCCAGCTTGGCGGGCAGGGTTCGGGCTTGCTCCACCGCGGTGGCGGCGAGCCCGGCGGCCACGCGCACCGGGAGCGGGATCGACTTCATGGGGTCTAGCCTGCCTCAGGTCAACCGATATGCCCACCGGCCATGCCGGGTCCGTAGGCTGGGTCGCATGACCAAGCGAGTCCTGCTGGCCAAACCACGCGGCTACTGCGCAGGCGTCGACCGGGCGGTGGTGACCGTCGAGAAGGCGTTAGAGACCTATGGTCCGCCGGTGTACGTGCGCAAGGAGATCGTGCACAACAAGCACGTGGTGGAGACCCTGACCGAGCGCGGCGCGATCTTCGTCGAGGAGGCGGACGAGGTGCCGGAGGGTGCGCTGGTGGTGTTCTCCGCGCACGGAGTGGCGCCCGCGGTGCACGAGCAGGCGGCGGCGCGCGAGCTGCGCACGATCGACGCGACCTGCCCGCTGGTGACCAAGGTGCACCAGGAGGCCAAGCGGTTCGCCAGGGACGACTACGACATCCTGCTGATCGGCCATGAGGGCCACGAGGAGGTCGAGGGGACCGCCGGGGAGGCGCCGGCGCACGTGCAGCTGGTGGACACGGCCGAGGACGTGCGGAAGGTCACGGTGCGCGACCCGTCGAAGGTGGTGTGGCTGTCGCAGACCACGCTGTCGGTGGACGAGACCCTGGTGCGGGTGAACGAGCTGAAGGAGCGGTTCCCCGGGCTGCAGGACCCGCCGAGCGATGACATCTGTTACGCCACGCAGAACCGCCAGGTCGCGGTGAAGGCGATGGCGGCGGAGTGCGACCTGGTGTTGGTGGTCGGTTCGCAGAACTCGTCGAACTCGAAGCGGCTGGTCGAGGTGGCGCTGCAGGCGGGGGCGCGGGCGTCGTACCTGGTCGACTACGCCCGTGAGGTGGATCCGGCGTGGCTGGACGGGGTGTCCACGGTTGGCGTGACCAGTGGGGCGTCGGTGCCGGACATCCTGGTGATGGACCTGTTGTCGTGGCTGGCGGAGCGGGGGTGGGCGGAGGTGCAGGAGGTGACCACCGCCAACGAGAAGGTGGCGTTCGCGCTGCCGAGGGAGCTGCGGAAGGCACTCGAGACCGAGGACCTCAAGGGCAGCGTCCGGTAGCCGCGGCTCG
This sequence comes from Actinophytocola sediminis, assembly GCF_054779715.1. NCBI lineage: Bacteria > Bacillati > Actinomycetota > Actinomycetes > Pseudonocardiales > Pseudonocardiaceae > Actinophytocola > Actinophytocola sediminis. The sequence goes on from NZ_BAAGXS010000106.1 coordinate 18,487, forward strand.
CGCGGCTCGACCCCACAAGACACGAACGTTGAACTAGCGCGGCGGGAGCGTCGGACTCGCGCGCTGGGAGCGTTGAACTCGCGAGGCGGGAACGTTGAACTCGCGCGTTGGGAGCGTTGGACTCGCGTGGCGGGCTTGCGCGGCGCTGGCCGGTAGCTGGTGGTGCGGTGTGGTCAGCGGTGGTTGTCCGGGGGGCGGCGGCGGGGGCGGGGAGTGCCGCGTTCGCCGGGGTCGCGGCGGGGGTTGGGGCGGTCGTCGCGACGGGGACGGGGGTCTGCACCGGGGTCGCGGCGTCGGGGGGGTGGGTCGCCGTCGTCGCGGGGGCGGGAGCGGGAGCCGCGAGACGGGCGGTCGCTGGTGCCGCGTTCTGGGGCGCCCTGGTCGCGGTCGCGGCGGGTGGTGCGGGGTTCTCGGGGGTTCTGGTCGCCCTGGGGGCGTGGGGGGCGGCCGCGTTGGCCGCGGCGGGGTGCCGGCTCGTCGGGGTCGCCCTGGCGGCTCTGGCGGGCCTCGGGGGGGACGCGGTCGCGGTTGCCGGTGCGTTCGCGGCGGGGGGACTCGGGATCGCGGGGGCGGCGGGGCTCCTTGGCCGGGCGGCCCTTCTTGCCGGTGTTGGCGCGGACCGGTGGGTTGGGGTCGCGTTCCTTCCACAACCGGTAGCCGCCGATCGCCACGGTCAGCACGGTCGCGATCGCCATCGTCGGGAAGTAGCTGGTCAGCTCGATCGCCACGCCGATGACCTTCTTGCCCAGCCCTTTGGCCAGGTTGTCGCCGAGGGTGAGCATGGCACCGATGGCGGTCACCGCGAACACCAGCGGCGGCTGCACGATCGGGCCGAACAGGCTCCGCCGCTGCACCAGGCAGATCGCGGCGACGCACCCCAGTACGAACGCGACCTGGTAGATCAGCCCCAGCTCGCCCTGGAGGAGCATCGCAACGATCGCCGCGACAACGGACAAACCGAACGTGAGCAGCACACAGGCCCACCAGGGCAGGCCCCGAGACATGCCAAGGATCGGGCGGTCATCCCACGCCGGCTCGGTGTCTGCTGCAGGATCGCTCCGGCGATCGCGGGTCGCGGTCACGGCGCACACGTTAGTAGGTCAGTTGGCGCTGCTGACCGCCGTTCTTGAAACGGCATCACCCGCACCACACCCCGATGTGAAACAGGACACAGCGCGCCTACTGTCCGCTGCCGGCGCGGCGGGCACCCGTTTGACCAGTTGCGCCAGGTTGACGGGTCGAGGACAACATGTGTCCAGCAGGTTGTCCGCGCCTGACACGTGGTGGTGATCACAGCGAGTGGGCATGTCTCATAACGGACATCAGAACGGGATCTCCGAGTCGGCCACCTCCTCACCGTCGGTCTGTGCCACCAGTTCACGCGGCGCGGGAGCGCCCGTCACCAGTACCTCGTCGACGCGCCGGACCTGGGCGACCGGAGTCGGACTCGCGGCGGCCTCGGTCAACGGGCCGACCGCGGTCGCGAACTGGGTCAGCGCGTCCAGCTCCCGCCGGCGCGCCTGCAGGAACCGCTGCAGGTGGGTGCTCGACACGTTGACCGCGTCGATCGCGCCCTCCGCCGCCCGGTGCGCCGCGGCCGCGTGCCCCCGCAGCGCCTCGATGTCCTCGACCAGGACGCGCTCGCTGGCCGCCAGCATCGCCGCGGACGCGATCACCGCGAACCCCGTCGGGCCGCAGACGAACACCCGCCGGTCGAGCAGCCAGCGCAGCAGGTCGGGGTCGGCGTCCATGGCGGCGACCACCGCGGCGTCGGACGGGACGAACATGACCGTGCCGTAGATCGCGTCCGCCCAGCGCTGGTAGCCCTTCCCGGCCAGCTCCGCCGCCCGGGAGCGGATGTTGCGCACGTGCACGCGCAACGCGTCCATCCGCTCGTCGACGTCCTCGGTCTCCACCGCCTCGATCCAGCAGGCGATGCTCATCTTGGCGTCGACCGGCACCCGCCGGCCGTCGCCGACGATCAGGAGCATGTCCGGGCGCACCGAGCCGCCGCCGCCGACATCGGTCTGCAGCGAGAAGTGCAGGCCCTCGCGCAGGCCAAGCGCGCGGGCGGTCTCCACCAGCGCGCGCTCGCCGAGCTCGCCCCGGCCGTGGATGGAGGCGAAGGTGACCTCGTAGCGGCGTAACGCCGCCGCGTGCGCGTCGGTGCGGTCGCGCTCCTGGCGCATGGCGACCGCCGCCGCGTCGAGCCTGCGCTGGCTGTCGGCGTAGAGCCGGAAGAACAGCGCCACGCCGGCGACGATCAACAGCAACAGCACGACGGCTACCGTGCCGAACACTGCGGCCATCGTTGGCTCCCTTCGCTGGATCTCGGTGTCGAGGTGGTCGGGATCATCTTGTCGGGGGGCACCGACAATTCCGGGTGGCGGGTCGCCGCTCGGCGCGCGACCCCCTCTCCGAGTGGCGTGGCTCCCGCACTTCGCCGGCTCGCGGCCCTAACTTTGTCCGCCATGCGGCTGCTGCATACCTCCGACTGGCACGTCGGCCGGATGTTCCACGGTCGGGACCTGCTCGCCGACCAGGAGACGGTGCTCGGCGGGCTGGCCGACCTGGTCGCCGACGAGCGGGTCGACGTGGTCGTGGTCGCCGGCGATCTCTACGACCGGGCGGTGCCCGCCGGTGAGGCGGTCTCCGCGTGCACCCGGATTCTCGACCGGATCAGGTCAGCCGGCGCCCAGTTGGTGATCACGTCTGGCAACCACGACTCGGCGCCCCGGCTGGGCGCGTTCGCCGAGTTCGCCGCCGCCGGCGGGCTGCACCTACGCACCAGGGTGGCCGAGCTCGACCGCCCGGTGCTGCTCGAGGACGAGCACGGACCTGTTGCCCTGTATGGCATCCCGTACCTGGAGCCGGAGCCGGCCCGGCACGCGATGCTGATCGACGCGACCGGCCACGCCGGCGTGCTGACCGAGGCGATGCGGCGCGTCCGAGCAGACCTGGCCGAACGGCCGGAGTCCACCCGATCAGTGGTGCTCGCGCACGCGTTCGTCACCGGCGGTAGCCCGAGCGCCTCGGAGCGGACGATCGCGGTCGGCGGCGTCGAGCAGGTGCCGAGCACGGTGTTCGCCGGCGTCGACTACGTGGCGCTTGGCCATCTGCACGGCCCACAGCGGCTGGCCGAGCACCTGCGCTACTCCGGCAGCCCGCTGGCGTACTCGTTCTCCGAGGCCCGCCACCGCAAGTCCGTCTGGCTGGTGGAGCTGGACGAGGGTGGCCTGACCGGGGTCGAGCGGCGGGAGCTACCGGTGCCGCGCGCGCTGTCCACGGTCACCGGCACGCTCGACGAGCTGCTCGCCGACCCGGCACACGAGCGGCTGGTGGACCACTACCTGTCCGTCGAGCTGACCGACCAGGTGCGGCCGACCGACGCGTTGCGCAGGCTCCAGGAGCGGTTCCCGCACGCGGTGCACCTGGACTGGCGGCCGGCGGGCGGCCGGCTCGCGGCGTCGCTGCGGTACGCGAGCACCGTGCGCAGCCGCACCGACCACGAGGTGGCCTGCCAGTTCGTCGACGACTGCCGAGGCGCCGAGCCGACCGACGGCGAGCGGGCGCTGCTGCGCGAGGCGCTGGCCGCGGTGGCCAACGAGGAGCGTGCCGAGCTCGCCAACCAGCGCGGGAACCACGCGGCATGAGGCTGCACCGGTTGGCGGTCACGGCCTTCGGGCCCTACCCCGGCCACGAGGTCGTCGACTTCGACCGGCTCGCCGAGGACGGGTTGTTCCTGCTGCACGGCGACACCGGCGCCGGCAAGACGACACTGCTGGACGCGGTGGCCTTCGCCCTGTTCGGGGCGGTGCCGGGGCTGCGGGACCAGGCCCGGCGGCTGCGGTGTGACTACGCGGACCCCGGGGTGGCGACCGAGGTCCGGCTCGAGCTGACCGTGCGCGGGTACCGGTTGCTGCTGGTGCGCGGCCCGGAGTACGAGCGGCCGAAGAAGCGGGGCGGGGGCACCACGAAGCAGCAGGCGCGGGCGTCGCTCACCTGGGTCGGGGACGCGCCGGCGGGACACGCGCCGGACGGCGTGACCAGGATCGACGAGGTCGGCCGGACCGTGGAACGGCTGCTCGGGATGAGCAAGGACCAGTTCTTCCAGGTGGTGCTGCTGCCGCAGGGCGAGTTCGCCAGGTTCCTGTGCGCGGAGACCGACGAGCGGGAACGGTTGCTGGAGAAGCTGTTCGGCACCCAGCACTTCGCACTGGTCGAGCGGTGGTTCCGGGACCGGCGGACGAACCGGGGGCGGGCGCTTGAGCAGGCGCGCGTCGAGTGCGGGCAGTTGGTGGCGCGGGTGGCCCAGGTCGTCGGCGAGGAGCCGAGGGAGACGGCGGACGAGCCGTGGTTGGCGGCGCTGCTGGCGCGCACCACGGCGGCGGCGTCGGCTGCGGTGACCGCCGAGTTGACGGCGGCGGGCGAGCGGGACCGGGCGGAGGCGGAGTTCCTGGCGCTGCGGGCGTTGGCGGAGCGGGTCGGCCGGGCGCGCGCGGCGGTTGCCGAGTTGGCCGCGCTCGAGGCG